>CAQFKO010000056.1 GCA_948787875.1 uncultured Eubacteriales bacterium | reverse complement strand
GGAAATTTTTTATTTCCCTTTTTGTTAATTTATAAATAACGTCTTGATAAGAATTTATATTAAAAATTTTTATCTTCAACATTATAATTTGGTTGAGGTAAATCCATAATGATTTTGTTTTCGGATTGAAGAAACTGCTCTGCCTTTTCTGTATTGTCTAAAACCGTTTCAGTTTGAATATTATTTTCAACAAAGTTTTGATCAAGCGCTTGAATATCACAAATATCATTTTCAACAGATATATTATCAGCAGCAAATGAACCTGTTTCTTGGCTAAGAACAGTTTGCCCTTCGGCTTGTTCTTTTTCAACAAAAGTGTTTTCTTCTTTTGAGTTGTCTTCGTGCTTGGTGCCAGCAAAGTTATTGTTTTCTTTTTCGTTAAAATCAGATTCTTCTCTTGAAAGTTCTGGTAATTCTTTGGTATCTGAATTTTCATTGTCTGATTTGTTTTTGGGTATGTAATTTTCGGTATTTTCTTCAAATTTGCTCAAAATTTCGGTTTGTTCTGTAATAATTTGCGTTTTTTGCGAACTTGTTGCGGGAAGAATAGCACTTTCTTTGGAGGTTGGAGGAGCAATAATTCCGCTAATGACAAGCACTCCGCAAAGCGCAGTAAATATATCGTTATAAAGGCTTTCGTCCACCGAAAAACCAAGGCTTTGTCCCAAAACTTTTATAAGCAAAAATACAGCGCTTGCAAGACTTACCCAAAAGCTATAACTTTTTAATCTTGCTTTTAAATTCATTTGTTTTCTCCCTTTTTAATTGTTTTTCTAAATTGTATAATTTGATTGTTTTTTCAATATCGTCGATATAATTATTTTTAAAGTTAATTTTCTTCATTAACCACCGTAATAGTTTCATCTTTACATATGCAAAGATGGTTATTGTTTATTTTTTTAATAAAGTTTCCTTCTAATAATTTTGTTTGCGTTCTAACACATCGCACAATTTCGGAAAAGATAATTTTTCTTTTACTGATTTTTTCTCCGCAAATAAACATACTCATTGTATTGTAATCTTCGGCATAAATAGAGACATTTTTTCCTGATGCTAGTTTATAAATTTTGTTAGAAAAAATCATAACCTTATATCCACTGTTAAAGTGGCAATAACTCCTTCATTATTTTTGCCCGGAAGGTCAAGTTTTTTATATGAAACCAAATAGTTTGAATCATT
>CAQFKO010000055.1 GCA_948787875.1 uncultured Eubacteriales bacterium | reverse complement strand
ACATCAAAATTCAAGAACATACTACAAAGTTAGTGTAGAAAATGAACTTTTAAAAGTGGAAGAAATTGTAAATAATAACCTTATAGATTTTAATAAAAATCAAACATTTACAGATAAATATGGCAATTTGTTTATAACAGATGCAACAAATGTTACAATCAATTTTATGGGTTGTGCAGAGGTAAAATATTGTATTTCAAATCGAAATGTTATTGATGTTGGGCAAAAAGTGTTTAGGTCTGCTAATGGAATTGTTTACACAGAAGACAAATCGCAAAAATTTAATGCTAACGGCGAACTTGTAGAAAATACTTTTGATGGTTGTGATTTAATTGTTTCCAAAGATAATTTAATAAAAAAAGTGGGCAACACCGAATATTATTATGGTGTGACTATTAATGAATATTACATAAATTATGTACCAAGAGATTATATGCAAAATATCTATAAAGTAACTTGGCAAGACGAAGAGGTATTTTCTTATGAAGCAATTCCAATTTCAAAATACACTTTTAATTATGTTTCAACAAAAGATAAAATTTATTTCTTAGACGAACAAAATATTTTTTCGGTAGACATTGAAACCGGAAACAAGCAAGAACTTGTTGCTGATTATATTTTCAATAGCATCAGCACAGACAACTTGGGAAATGTGGTTTTTAATGGAATAAGAAAAGATAATATGAATCATGTTAAAGGCATAATTTATAACGACGGAAGAATGGATATTTCCGAAACCAATCAAAAATATATTGTTTATTATATAACTGCACTCAATTAAAATTAAAAAAGATAGCATTAATTATGCTATCTTTTTATTTTGCAAAAACATTCATATTTCTTTGCTATTTGTTGCTAAATTATGTTATTATGAATTTAGGAAAAACAGATATGCAAAAAATTATAAAGTTAATAAAAAAGTCAAAAAGCATTGCAATTTTTTCGCACGAAAATCCTGACCCCGACGCAATTGGTTCAGCGCTTGCATTATTCTACGCACTTGATGGAATGGGCAAAAAGGTGGGGCTGTTTTGTAGTGGAGAAATGAGCGCAAAGTATGAATTTTTAAGGTGTTATGACAGATATAATACTCAAAATTTAAATGAAATTGCCCTTTATATCGCACCTGATGTTGCGTCCGAAACAATGCTCGGCACTTATGCTGAAAACTTTTTAAGGTTTGATAACACAATCAGATTAGACCATCATGCAACGGGAACAAATTATGCAAAAGTCAATTTTGTAAAGTCGGAAAGTGCAACCGCAGTTTTGATTTTTGAACTAATAAAAAAGCTTAGGTGCAAAATTACTCCCGAAATCGCAAACGCATTGTATTTTGGAATTTGCGGAGATACAGGCATTTTCAGAAACTCAAATACAGACAGCAAAACATTTTTAATCGCTTCACAGCTTTTGGATTGTGGTGCACAGCCAAAGTTTGTTTACTCTGAATTTTTTGATAAAAAAACCGTTCCTTATGTAAAGCTTACCTCAAAATGCTTGCTTAGTGCAGAGTTTGACAAAAATAAAAACTTTGCAATAATGACGGCAACTGCCGACGATTACAAGCAGTGCGGAGCAAACAAAACCGAAGATGTGGGCAACTTGCCGAATACTTATCTTGCTTGCGGTTACAAAATCTCGGCAATTTTAAAAGAAAAAGACGGCGAAATAAGATGCTCGCTTCGCTCAAAACCCGAATATGATTGCACAATAATTGCAGCTGCCTTTGGCGGTGGCGGTCACAAAAACGCTTCTGGTTGCACAATAGGAAATGATTTGCAAAAAGCTAAAAAGCTGTTAAAAAAAGCACTAAATGATTATTTTAA
>CAQFKO010000054.1 GCA_948787875.1 uncultured Eubacteriales bacterium | reverse complement strand
ATTTTTTGGTTTTCCTTCATTATCACAATATTGATAAGTCAAAACGCCTGGATGTAAATTATTTTTATCATAAATACTAAAAGTAGCATTTTCGCTGTTAGTGGATATACTTGTTATTTTGAAATTGTTTTTTGACGTATAAATCTTAGATTTTTCAAGAGCATATTGCTTCAAACTTCCCGATTTTTCAATGTCATAAAAATATGGCAAACTAGTAAGTTCATCAAAAGAAGAACCACCGCTCAGGCTGTTGCTGGCAAGATATGTAGGCTTGTTTTCTTTGCCTTGGTCATAGTTAACGGTAAAAGTTCCTTTTGCAATAACAACGCCGTTATAATTTGAAGAATAATAATTTGATCTAAAAGTATAAGAATTTTCGTCCGCATCTTTAAATGCCTTTCCGTTTATAAGCGGAATAAACTTATTTTCGCTGATTTTGATACACATAATGTATACCGAACCATAAAGTTCATTATGAGCATTGCAGTCAGCAAGATAAAGTGCATTTCCGAATTCGTCACCGCACTTCTCCGAATAAGAAACCACAAAAGGTTTAACCTCTCTATATTTCGCATTAGGATTATTTTTGTTTGCGGTGCTGTTAGAATAAGATTCAGGCAAAAGCACGTTATTTTTATTGGTCCATCTTTGGTCAATAGAATAGTTTCCGTAGTTCCAATCGATAATTTCGCTGGTAGAATCAAGCATATAAAGTTCAAGCTTGTTTTCAAGCATAAAGTCAACAACATCAGCCATAACATAATATTCTGATTTAAGTGAATTAACGCCAAGTTGTCCACCGTCAAAATAACCATTAAAGGCATCTGAGTTGTAATATAATCTTGCGTTAGAAATATTAGTGTGACCCATGATGTAAGAAAGCAAACTTGTTGAAGTTGCACCGCCATCAACAGACCAATCGTCACTGCCCGATCTAAGAACCGTGTTATTCAAAGCATAGTCGAATTTTACATTATTGTTTTCATAAATTGTAGGATAATCATAGGTATTAAAGCTTGCTCTTTCAAGTTCGCCATGAGGGTCAACCTCTTTTAAGTTACAGCCCGAAATATAACATCTGTCGCCGTTAACGGCATCACCGAACTTTCCTCCGCAACCCTTAATTTCTTTAAGCAAGCCACTTTTTCCCAAATCGCCGTCGGCAGCGCTGTTCATAATAGGCACTTGCAAAATATTATTAAGATAATAATACCAAGCTTCTTTGGTGTTAACAAAACCTCTTCCGTAGTTCATTTTGTTAGAGTTGGTTTCAGTTACCTTAACCATATAAAACATTTCTTTTCCGTTTTTGTCCAAACGAATACAATAACCGTTAAAGTTTTTTTCGTCTTTTGCAAGAATTACGGGAATCATTGAATCAACCGAATATTTTGTGCAATAAGGCAAAATGCTTAAATATTCCGAATAAGTGGTTACACTTCTGACATATTTATCAGAGTAAGTGCTGTTGCCCAAAATTAAGACTTTTCCGTTATCGGAAGCAAATGCCGAACCCTCACCGCCCGTGTCTGTAATAACATAAAAACTAACGGTGTCAGAAACAGGACCTCTGTAATCATTGTTTGCATAAATACGGTATCTGTTAGCCGACATTGAAGAAGCATAGAACAACGTGTTTCCAAAAGTAGAGCTCATATCAATCGAAAGAGCTTTGATAAGCGAAGCCAAAATCGCATTAGACGAAATAATGCCTGCGCAAAGCACAATCGGAAAAACCAAAACAAGCGCAATAGCTTTGAGCGAACCACGAAGGATTTGACCTTTTGAGTTGCCCTTTCCATTCCCGAAATCGTTTCCGGTGATATATGACCACTCTTGTTTAACAATTGCAAAGATTGTGAAAATGATAAGTAAAACAAAGAATACTCCAAGAAGCGCTCTGAAAACTTTTTGAACGGTGTCGTTAAACAAAAAGTTAAACAATAAGTCATTTCCGGTTGCACCCTCTAAGGTATATTTAGAGTTAGAAAGCCAATAATCCAAGCCGATCAATTTTTGAATAAAGTATTGCAAAAAGTCAACAAGTGCAAGAAGCCATTTGCACACCCAATAAAAGCCTGTGCAAATAATTTGCCACAGGTTAATAAAAAACAATCCAGCTTGGCTAAACATATTGCCCACAACCCAAGGAACAGTGGTTGGCTGATATGTTGTTGCCGAAAATAAACTCGTGAGTGTTACAACTAATTTACTTAACATTTTTATCCCCCAAAGTTCAGTTAAAGTTATTGTTTGCAAAAACTTTATTTTTAGTGAAATTAATAACAATTATCTGCACTTATTTTGTATACACATTTAATAATATATATATTATATCATATAGCGCCAAAATTAGACAAATAAATCATAAGTTTATTGAAATTTTTTTAAAATTTTTTTTGATTTTTCTAATCTCGGCAAAATTGGTTATTTAGCCAAAAAATAAGGTATTATTATAAAACTAAATTCAAAAAATAATAGTTATTATTTCAAAATTTAAGCATTTTAGGGGTCAATTTTTGTCACAT
>CAQFKO010000053.1 GCA_948787875.1 uncultured Eubacteriales bacterium | reverse complement strand
TGTTCCAAACGCAGATGACCCACAAAGAGGGATAAACAAAAGGAGAATAAATAATGGCAGTTGTATCTATGAAACAACTACTCGAGGCAGGTGTTCACTTTGGTCACCCAACAAGAAAATGGAACCCAAAGATGAAAAAATACATCTTCACTGCAAGAAATGATATTTATATTCTTGACCTCGAAAAAACTGTGGTTTTAATTGACGAAGCTTATGCATTTGTTAAAAGCACAGTAGAAGCAGGTGGCAACATCTTGTTTGTTGGCACAAAAAAACAAGCAAAAGAAGCAGTTATTGAAGAAGCTCAAAGAGCAGGAATGTTCTATATGGGCAACCGTTGGCTTGGCGGCACACTCACAAACTTCAAAACTATTAGAAGCAGAGTAGACAGACTTTCAAAA
This sequence comes from uncultured Eubacteriales bacterium, assembly GCA_948787875.1. Taxonomy (GTDB): domain Bacteria; phylum Bacillota; class Clostridia; order Christensenellales; family UBA1242; genus RGIG1681. Next base: position 2,159 of record CAQFKO010000053.1, on the reverse strand, counting down.
CTCAATCAAATGGAAACCACAGGAGAATTCGACCTTCTTCCTAAAAAAGAAGTTTTGAATTTAAAAGCAGAAAGACAAAAACTTGAAGACAACCTTGGCGGTATCAAAGAAATGAGAAGTCTTCCGGCAGCACTTTTTGTTGTTGACCCGGGCAAAGAATATATTGCAGTTCGCGAAGCAAAAGCTCTTGGAATTCCTATTGTAGCTCTTGTTGACACAAACTGCGACCCAGATGATGTTGATTATGTTATTCCTGGAAATGATGACGCTATTCGTGCGGTTAAGCTTATTGCCGGTGCTATGGCTGATGCTTGCATCGAAGCAAGAGAAGGCGCAGAAGGTTTGGCAAAAATAAAAGCAGCCGAAGCAGCAGAAAGAGGCGAAACACTTGAAGGGGGTGATGCTGAAACAGAAACAGAAGTTGTTTCTGCATCAGAATCAACCGAAGAAGTTAAAGCAGAAGAAATCGAAGTTAAAGAATAATAAAAAGTTTTAAGGAGAAAAATAATGGCATTTACCGTTAAAGATATAACAACTCTAAGAGAGCAAACCGGTGCCGGAATGCTCGATTGCAAAAATGCACTTTCAGAGTGCAATGGAGATTTAAACAAAGCTGCTGATTGGCTTCGTGAAAAAGGTATTGCAAAAGCTGCAAAAAAAGCATCAAGAATTGCCGCAGAAGGTTCAGTATTTTTATACAACCACATGAACGGCAAAATCGGTGTTATGCTTGAACTTAACTGCGAAACCGACTTTGTTGCAAAGAATCCTGATTTCCAAGAGCTTGGTCATGATATTTGTTTGCATATTGCCGCAAATGCGCCAAAATATGTTGCAAGAGAAGATGTTGAAGCATCTGACCTTGACAAAGAAAGAGAAATTCTTCGCGCACAAGTTATAAACGAAGGCAAGCCAGAAGCAATGGCAGATAAAATTGTTGACGGAAAAATCAACAAATACTACAAAGATGTTTGTCTTTTGGAGCAAGACTTTGTTAAAAATCCTGACATCACTGTTAAGGCTCTTATTGACAATGCTATTGCAAAAATCGGCGAAAAGATTTCTATTCGCAGATTTGCAAGATTTGTTATGGGCGAAGGTCTTGAAAAAAGACAAGACGACCTTGCAGCTGAGGTTGAAAAACAAATTAAAGGTTAAAATTAGCCAAATTGCGGCGTTTCTATAAAAAATAAGGCAGGAATTTACTTGTGTAAATGACTGCCTTATTTTTTTATGAGCTTTTCACTTTATCTAATTTTAGCCCATAATTTTATTTCTTTTAATAAATGAATAATATACTTTTTTTTGACGTTAAATAATTTTTTTATAAAAAGGCATATAAAATTCAGTATTGACAATGTGGGTTTTGGGGCTTATAATTAAACTATAAATTTATGGAAGAGAAAATAAATTTTAATGAGCTTTTTGGGAATGATAATTCAATTGTAATAAGAATAGAAAGGCTTCTTGCTGGCGAAAGTTTTGAAAATTTACAAAAGGGAAGTGAAGACCTTTTGAAATTTTATATTGCACAATTTTCTGAATATATTGATAAATGCAAACAAGAACTAAAAACATTGCCACCCAAGAGTGAAGACACAGAATATCAAGAATATTTGCAAATGCTTAAATTAATCGAAAATGTAAGCATTTTAAACAGAGAAGACTATAAAAAACTTGCAGAATTTAGTGAAAAAACTACCTCATCAATTGAAAACAATATGAGCAGACTTTCAGTTATTCCAAATCATAATATAAATTATGAGGAGTATGATGAAAGTGATTTTGAATATAACGACCAATTTGACCTAAACGAAGATGAATATGAAGACAACGAATATTTTATTAAATTTATGAAAGAAAATATGATTTTGCCTAAGAGGGAGCAGATTGAAATGAATATTATTACTTATGAAAAAGAGCTAAAACAAAATCAAGTTCGATTAAGTGAAACTCTTTGCCTTGCGATAAATAGAGATGTGTTAACTGAAAATGCCGAACAAGTTTTTTCAATTTTAAAGCAAATTAGGTCAAAAACTAGCAAAAATATAGAACTTGTGTTTGATAATGACGGATTAATGCAAAAAAGCAAGGGCAGAGTTCCTTATAGTTATAACAAAAATGAGCTTAATACTCTTACAAAATTAGTGGAAGAAAAG
>CAQFKO010000052.1 GCA_948787875.1 uncultured Eubacteriales bacterium | reverse complement strand
AATATTAACCGTTTTAACTGAATCAGACAGAACCAAAAACATTTTATCCATAAGCACCTCAATAAACTAAATTCATTATAACACAATAATCCAATTAAAAAAACAAATTTGGGGCAGTTTTAAAAATAGATTTTCGGGGGAGTCAATCCGCAAATTTATTTAGACCACTTACTAAATTATTCTTAACTACCTTTATAGCATCGTTTAAAAAAAATCAAATAACCATTTAACCAAACATAAAACAAACTGATCATCAAAACTTTGTTTGACAAAAATCAAAAGCCAATCACAAAAATAAAATAGTCATAAGTCTATGCAAAAAAATTGAATATGTATTATGTCAAGCAGAATACTTTGTTACACATAGCACATCAAAATGCTTAAATTTTAAGGATTTAGCAAATTAATATAATTAAAACAAATTTCAATTTGGTTAATAATGATAATAAAAATGCAAATTGTTTAAAGCCAAGCCAAAATTTATCATAAGCCGGCAAAATTAAAGCTATTGTTAATAAATGTTAAAAACCCCCACCTCCACCCATGTATCTATTCGCAAAAGCTGTCTTTTGCGAATAGTTTACAGATAACTTGTTAACAACACCGTCAATAACCTATGCCAAAAATTCGTCCTGATTTCCCAAATTTTCACCAATTAAGCGGATTTTATTTTGTTAAAAAATTTTCTGCCCCACCGACAACTGTCGATATTTTTTGATTTTAAATAAAAAAGTATACATAATTGTATACAATTGAAATTGTCAAAAGTGTAAATCCAAAAATTTATTTCGTTTAGTCTAAATAGTGTAACTTAAATTGGCTAGTGCAAATTTAGTACAAATAAACACTCTGTTAAAAAATTAACGGGAGAGTCAAAGCTCAAACAATCAGCACCAATAATTTGACTTCCCACTCACCCATTTTTAATTTGACATAAAATAATCACTTTGCTAAAATTACCCTATTAATGATATTTTTACACAGGAGAAAATATTATGGAAATTTTAAAAAACAGAATTTATAAACATTTTAAGGGCGATTACTATTTTGTCACAGACATTGCAACCCACAGCGAAACGCGTGAAAAGCTGGTTATTTATAGGGCTTTATACGGCAATGGCGAACTTTATGCAAGGCCTTATGATATGTTTGCAAGTGAAGTCGACCACAATAAATACCCTAATGTAAGTCAAAAATACAGATTTGAACTTCAAGAAATAAAAAGCAAAAATGTTTAAATATTAAGGAAAAAATTATGGAAACAAATCAAACTATTGAATTAGACGAAGAATCAGCTCAATTAAAAGAGCTTGTTAGCAATCTTAGCGAAGAACGAAAAACAATTCTTTTTGATTATATAAAAAATCAAGACGCATTTTCCAATCACCGAACAAACAGCGATATGCACATTCACACAACCAACTCAGACGGAAAGCTGTTTGTATCAGAAGTATTGATTCTTGCAAAAATGCTGGAACTAAATAATATTTCAATCACAGATCACGACTGCGTAGATGCTTATTTTGACGACGATTTAATCTCAATCGCCCAAAAATTGAAAATAAAAATTATCACAGGTTGTGAGTTCGTTTGCATGGGTCCAAACTCTGTGCCTATTGAAATTTTGGGCTATGGCATCAATTTAAACCTTGCAAGGCTATATTTAAACAAATACGGAATAACTCAAAAATATCTTGAATTTTATAGATTTGAAAAAATCCCAAAAATATTCAAAAATTTGGGCATAACCCTTGAATTCGATATGAGAAAAATTGATTTTTCCGCAAAAGACCCGGGAGCATTGCCTGTTTTGTTTGATTCTATATTAAATAATAAACAAGCAAAAACACTGTGCGAGGAAGAAAATCCCGAATTAACAAAATCTGTGGGAAACTTTTTAAGACTTGGCTTAAATAACCCAAGTTCTAAATTTTATATGGATATGACTTCCACCTACCCTTCTTATACTCGAATAATAGAGCTTATTCACAATCTCGGAGGCATTGCCTTCCTCGCCCACCCTCATCAATATAAGGCAGAAATGCAAAATGTTTTAAATTCTGTTGCAAAGGCAAACATTGACGGAATCGAATGCTTTCACTTTACATCAACAATAAGCAATCCAAATGGTTATAAAGAGCTTTTGGAATTTGCAAAAAATCACAAATTAATGGTTTCCGGCGGAAGCGATTTTCACAGCCCAAACGCAAAGAGTGAAAAAGGACAAATCGGAAATGTAATGTTTGAAGAAAAAAACTTTTTGGATATTGACAAAAAAATAAAGTTAATTGAAAAATTAAATCACAAAAGTTCAAGAAAATTGTAAAAACAAAATATATTTTAATTTAAAATAATTTATTGGAGCAAAAAATGATAAATATAGTATTGGTCGAACCCGAAATCCCTCAAAACGCAGGAAATATCGTAAGAACCTGCGCTTGTATAAATGCAAATTTATACATGGTTAAGCCTCTTGGCTTTATTTTAGACGACAAATATTTTAAGCGCGCAGGAATGGATTATACAGATTTTGCAAATATAAAAGTTGTTGACAGCTTAGACGAAATTTTAAAAGCCAATACAAATAATCAATTTTTTTATGCCAGCACAAAGTCGCAAAAAACCTATGCCGATGTAACTTACAGCGACAATTGCTTTATTGTTTTCGGAAAAGAAAGTTATGGTCTTAGCGAAAATATTTTAAAACATAATTATGATAATTGCATAAGAATTCCAATGAACAAAAATGCAAGAAGCCTCAATTTGTCTAACTCTGTTGCCATCATTGCATACGAAGCAATGCGACAACAAAACTTCCCAAACCTTCAAAATTTCGGCGAACTTACAGGCAGACCCGAAAGCGATAATTTTTAATCAAATATAACGTAAGTGCCCAAAAATTAAGATATTATGTTTGTCATAATACCAAAATATCAATTATTAAATATTAAAATAAATTACATTTAAACAAATTTCTCCACCCCAAAGTTAAGGGGTGTTTTTTT
>CAQFKO010000051.1 GCA_948787875.1 uncultured Eubacteriales bacterium | reverse complement strand
AAAGCTGTGTTTGATTATTTGCTGGAACTTTTTGATTATAAAAATAATCCAAAACTTGTTACCGAAAAAGATTATGAATCTCTTTCGCAAAAAGAGCTTTTTCATGGTTTTAGAAAGTCAGAGCATGGTCTTGAATTTTTAGTAAGTGATAACTATCACACGGGAGAGGGTTTTACGGGTGGATTGTTTCTTACAAATTTAAAAGAAGAGGCAAGCAATTATACCGAAAATTATAAGACCAATCAAAAAGACGAGGAAAAAATTCTTTCTGCAAAAATTTTATCGAATAATATTGTTGATTATTATGATCTTAAAAAACTCAGAACTTTATTAAATTCAAATAATAATGAGCTAAATCAAATTAAGCTTTCTGATAAGTTGGCAGAAAGGTTGCTAAAAATAAAAAAGTTGCATGAACTTTTGCCTCAAAATATCAACAAAGACAAATTAGTTGAATTTTATATTTTTATGGAGAATTTAAAAACTGACGATTTTGGTTATGCATTTTTACAGCTTTTTATGGACAATCTTTCCAGCCTTGCAATTGTGCTTGGTTATGATGCTATTGTTTATGAAAAAAATGAAAATGGTTTTGTGGGTTCTCAACAAGGCGATTATTATATTTTGTTAAATAGAGAAAAACTTGCGGTTTCTGAAAGTGAACTAAAAAAATTCAAAGAAGCTTCTGCCGTTCAAAAAACAATTGAGAGCAATAGCCAAATGGGCGATAATTAGCTTATTTTATTTGGGGAATAAATAATATTATTAATAAAATACCTTGACAAGTTATTGCAAAAAGTGTTAAATTAATACCGTGCCACTTGCAAAAGGTATTTTTCTTTATGAAAATTTTAAGTCATAGCTTGCTATGCACCTTCGCAGTGAGACTGGAGAGAGGAGGAATAATTATGTACGCTATTGTTGAAGTTGGTGGCAAACAATATAAAGTTGAACCAAACAAATTCTTCAAGACCGAAAAGCTTGAAGCTAATGTTGGTGAAAAAGTTGAACTTCCATGTTTGCTTGTTGCTGATGGTGAAAAAGTGGAAATTGCGGCTGCTGGAAGCAAAAAGGCTAAGGCTGTTTGCGAAGTGCTTGAAAACGGCAAAGAGAAAAAAGTTGTTGTTTATAAGTATAAAGCAAAAAAGAATGTTCGCAAAAAACAAGGTCATCGTCAACCATATACAAAACTTAAAGTTTTATCAATTGAAAAATAAGATTTGTAGGTTATATTAATGACAAAAGTTATTATTTGCAAAAAAGAAAACAAAATTTTTGAAGTAGAGTGTGATGGTCACACTAACTATGGAGAAAAGGGTGAAGATATAGTTTGTGCTTCGCTTTCAAGTATTGTTCAAACGGCAGTTCTCGGACTTTTGATGATTGCCTTGGTTGAACTTGATATGAAAAGAAATGATGAAGACGGATATTTAAAATTTACTTTACCAAAAAACTTAGATGAAGAGCAAGATATAAAAGCTTGTGCTATTTTAGACACAATGCTTTGCGGAATATCTGACCTTTATGAAAGTTTTTCTGATTATATTGAATTGGAGGTTAAAAACTTATGACAATGTTTATGAATATACAATTGTTTGCACACCACAAAGGTGGCGGTTCTGTTAAGAACGGTCGTGACTCAAATGCGCAAAGACTTGGTGTTAAAAAATATTCTGGCGAAACCGTTAAAGGCGGAAACATTATTGTTCGTCAAAGAGGAACAAATGTTCACCCTGGCGAAAATGTTGGAATCGGTGATGATGACACACTTTATTCTAAAATTGACGGTGTTGTTAAATTTGAAAAGTTTGGAAAAGACAAAAAAAGAGTTTCTGTTATTCCAGCTGACAAAAAATAATTAAAAAATTGTGGCGTTTGCCACTTTTTTTATTTTGTTTTGATTTAAGCCAAAGTTTAGTTGTTGTTTTTATTAAATAGTGTTATTATGACATTAGAGGTAAATGTTATGAAGAGTAATGAAAGAGTTTTAACAATTTTAAAAAGGGCAAAACTGTTCTTTTTTGCTACCATTGAAGACGGCAAGCCAAAGGTTAGGCCTTTTAATGCGGTTATGGAATATGAAGATAAAATTTATTTTTATACAAACAATCACAAATCGGCTTTTAAACAAATGCAATCAAATCCAAATATTGAAATTTGCGCAATGATAGGCGAAGACAGATGGCTTAGGCTTAGCGGAAAAATTGTTTGGGATTATAGACCAGAGGCAAAAAGGGCAATGATTGAGGCAAATCCCGAACTGAAAAATAAATACAGAGAAGACGACAAAATTTTTGAAATATTTTATCTTTCTAATATGGAAGGCATAATACACTCAGTTCACCATGAAAGAGAAGTGATTTGTTAGTTTAAATATTTACAGCCAAAATGGCTGTTTTTATTTTTAACAAAATTAAAAAAGAGTATTTACAATAATAACTTTTAGTGATATACTTTCAATCATTAGGGGGACAAATATGGTTTTAGAAAAAATGTCACAATATTTAAAAGAAAAAATTTTATTATATTATTACACAACTTTTGGGATTACTTATGCGGAACTCAATTCTAATCCGATATTATCAGAAATGAATGAAGGAATTCTTATATTTAAAAAGCAAAGTAAATTAGTCGAGCTTTTAGATGTGGAAAATCAAAACTATACTTATAAGCAACTTAGAAATAATTTAAATGATATGTATGAAGACTTTAATTATGATATTGATTTTTTAAATGGAGTGCTTGCAAATTATGATACACTTGCAATGAGCGGGTTTTTATTTAATAATGAGCCTGTTAAAAATGTTGAAGCTTTTAAAAAGAAGATAAAGGATTTCAATGAATTTTTGGTTGGCTATAACAAAATGTTTAAAACTTCAATGCTTTCATTAAATGGTGTTATAAGAGAAAAAGATTCAAACAAAATGCTTGAATTATTTGAAAATTTCACTGCCGAAACTCAAAATTCTTATGACGACGTTTTAAACACTTACACACCGTTTAATCAAAATGATAAAACTGTAAGCAATTTAAAAGAAATTTTAAGGCTTTATACCGCTCAGAATAATAGCAATTTGCAAGATTTCAAAACCATTGTTGAAAAAGCAAATAACATTGAGAATGTGTTTACTTCACTTAAAGAAACTGCTTTGGAGGCCGAGAACACAAAGAATCTTTTGGAAAATGAACAAAGAGCAAAAGAAATTGAAAATCAAAAGATAGAGATTGAAAAGCAAAAAGAGGCTAAGGAAGCAGAAAGAATTGCAATGATAGACAAAGCCAATGATTTATTTGACAGACTTTGCGAAGATTTTATGAGAGATTTGCAAAAGCAAGTTCCTTATTCTGCAAAAGCTCAATATGAAGAATTTGTTAATGTAAAATTCAAAGAATTTATGAAAGAATATCGTATGCCTTTATCAAAAAGGGCAACAATAAAAGAAGCAAAAGATGTTTGCAAAAAAATTAATGGTTTGTTTGATGATATTTCTAAGATTTCAAGTGAATCTTATGTTATAGAGCCTATTAAACAATAAAACAAACTTTAATTAGTTGATAATTAAA
>CAQFKO010000050.1 GCA_948787875.1 uncultured Eubacteriales bacterium | reverse complement strand
CTCTTTCCCTACACGACGCTCTTCCGATCTTGTCAAAAAATTTTTCAAAAATTCATGAAAAAAATGAAGATAAAACAAATAATAATCCAAATAAAAGCGATTTGGGTGAATTTTTCGGTGAAGAAAACTTATCAAAACACAGTGATATAGAAAATAAAAACAATTTTTTGCAAAATCAGCAAAAAAATAGTGAAAAAATAGATAAAAAATCAAAAAATAAAGAATTAAAAAAGGTTTTATCAAAAGACAAATTTTCAAAAAAAGTTATAAGTGCGAGAGTGGCAGAACTAAAAAGGGTTGAATTAAAAAAACAAAAAAACAATAAAAGATTAAACAAGTGCAACCGAGTGCTTCTTGCAAACCGTGACAGTGAAAATGACATTTATTTTATGATAGACAAATTCAACAATAATGGAAAAAAGACCATAGTTTATTTTAATGACAGCTGGTATCCCGTTATAGACGGCGTTGTTGCGGTGGTTGATAACTATGCATCAAAGCTTAATGAAGAATATAATATTGTTATTTGTGTGCCAAAACATAAAAATAAAATCGCTTCTTCAAGCAAATATTTGGTTTTGGGCGCAGATTCTGTGTTTGTAAAAAGTCAGGGCTATGACATTGCCTTTCCGCAGTTTGATGTAAGGTTTAAAAAATATTTGTCACTTTTAAAAATTGATTTGGTACATATTCATTCGCCATTTTCAATGGGCTCGTTTGGCTTGCAACTTGCAAAGCACAGAAAAGTACCATCATTTGTAACTTTTCACAGCAAGTATAAACAAAATTTTTCAAATGCCGTGAAAAGTGAAGCTATTGCAAATATTTTGACAAGCGTAATAGCTAATGTGTTTAAAAAAGCCACAGTTGCACTTACAATGAACTCTTATGCAAAAAAAATTATGAACAGCTATGGAATAAAAAGAAATATTGAAATTATTCCAAACGCAACAGACCTTTGTGTGAAAGATTTTGACCCAAAATTTGAAAACGAAATTTTAAATAAGCACAAAATTAATAAAAATGAGTTTAATATTCTTTTTATCGGACGCTTTGTTGAAGTAAAAAATGTTTATTTTATTATTGATGTTTTGGGTGAGCTTGTAAAAATAAACAAAAATTTTAAATATATTTTTGTTGGCTATGGTCCTGAGCAAGAAAAAATGAAAAAGACTATAAAGCAAAAGGGGCTGGAAGAAAATATAATATTTACGGGCAAAATAGATTCTGGCGACGAAAAGGCCGTTATTATAAAAAATTCAACGCTGTTGTTTTTTCCGTCAACATACGATACAGATGGTATTGTAAAAATCGAATGTGCTTGTTATGGCGTGCCAACGCTATGCGTTGAAGATACAGGAGTGTCTGCAAACATAATTAATGACAGAAATGGTTTTGTGGAAAAAGAAGATGTTTCTGCGTTTGTAAAAAGACTTGATTTTTTAATTAAAAATGTAGATTATGTTAAAAAAATTGGAAAAAATGCCAATTTAGATATTTATATAACTTGGAATGATGTTTGTTTAATGCTTGATAAAATTTATCAAAAATATTTAAAAACCTATAATTTTAAGCACACCAAGAAGAATAAAGATAAGTCCGCTAAAAAGGTCTAATCTAAAATTTATTTTATTGCTGATTTTATATAATAAACGGTTTCCGAAAAGAATTGCCAAAAAATTTGTTACGGCATAAAGTGCCACAGAAAATATAAAATAATTTTCGGAAAATCCGCTTAAAAATGCAGTAAAAATTGCATCAACCGAAATTACCAAACATTCTATAAAGCATCTTGAAAAAGAAATTTTTGTGTTTGGAATATTTGATTTTGTATTATTTAAACTTTGAGTCAAATTATTTTGCGAATAGTTTGGATCGTTTTTTATGTCGCTGGACTTGTTGGAGATTTTTTTTGGAATCATATAAAATATGCCCATGGCTATCAAAATTGTAGCATTTACTAATCTGCAAGCGGTTTCGTCAAAATATTGAAAAACATATTTTGAAACAGCCAGCGGAACGGCAAACATAATTGTGGACATTAAACATACTACAAGAACATATAATATCGAAAACTTACGGTTCTTTGCGCCATTGGCTATGCCGTAAGAAAGTGCATCTAAATTTAAACATAATATAAGCAAAGAAAATGTCAACATATTTTATTCTATGTTAATTTTGTTAATTTGGTATATTTGCTTGCAAAATTGTTAAAATGTTGTATAATTATTTATATAAAATGTGCATTAAAATCATTAAAATAATGCAAAAAATTATTTTTAAGGGGCAATTATGGGAAGAGTTATTGCTTTTGCAAATCAAAAAGGCGGAGTGGGAAAAACCACAACTTGTGTTAATATGGCGGCTTATATGGCATTAATGGGTAAAAAAGTTCTTATTGTAGACCTTGACCCACAAGGGAATGCCACAAGCAACCTTGGAATAGATAAAGGAAGCAAGGTTAATTCAATTTATCAAGTAATGTCCGAAGAAGTGGGCGTAAATGATGCAATTTATGAAACAAAAATAAACAACCTTTCTATAATTCCGTCTAATATCGACCTTGCTGGTGTTGAGGTTGAGCTTGTTTATGCAAAAAAGCGTGAATTTGTAATAAAAAACATTTTTGATACTATTAAAAACAATTATGACTATGTTGCAATAGATTGTGCTCCGTCGCTTGGGCTCATAACTTTAAACGCTTTGGTTGCAGCAGATGCAGTGGTTATTCCTATTCAATGTGAATTTTTTGCACTTGAAGGGCTTAGTCAGTTAATGAATACCATTCGTTTGGTAAAAAAGAAACTTAATCCGGAACTTGTTATTGACGGCGTAGTATTAACTATGCGTGATACAAGAAGCAATTTGGGAAAACAGGTTGCTGACGAAATTCACAAATTTTTTGCCACAACCGTTTTTGAAACCATGATTCCGCGAAATGTAAGATTGGCGGAGGCTCCAAGTTATGGTGAGCCGATTTGTACGTATGACAAGTCTTGTGTTGGGGCAAAAGCTTATCAAGCACTTACGGAAGAATATTTTAAAAGAAGAAAAGACAGCTATAATAATATTGTTTAATTGTAAAATTTTAAAATAAATAATTAGATTTATACAATTTTAATATAAAGGAGAAAATATGAAAAGAGGATTAGGAAGAGGGCTTGATTCCCTTTTTGGCGGATTTGACGAAGAGGAAGAAGCTGAGGGCAATGCAGTTAAAACAGAGATAGTTGCAGATAACCAAAGCAAATCAAATAATAATGATGTTAACTTTAAGCCAACAGAAATTGAAATAGGCTTGATTGACAGAAATCCATCTCAGCCAAGAACAACCTTTGACGAAGAAGCATTAAACGAGCTGGCTAGTTCAATAAAAGTGCACGGCGTTATTCAGCCTATTATAGTCAAAAAAGTTGCTGATAGGTATGTTATTATTGCGGGAGAACGCAGATGGAGGGCTACTCGCCTTGCAGGATTAAAAACAATTCCTTGCGTTATAAAAGATTATTCTGAACAAGAAATGAGCGAGATTGCCATTATTGAAAACTTGCAAAGAGAGAACCTAAATCCAATAGAATCTGCAAAGGCAATTAAAAATCTTATTAACAACTATAATTTAACACAAGACGAAGTTGCTGAAAAAATCGGCAAAAGCCGTCCGGTTGTTACAAATACATTAAGACTTTTGACTCTTCCAGAAAGTTTGATTACACTTGTTGAAACAAACAAACTTTCTGCTGGTCATGCAAGAGCTTTGCTTGGTGTTGCAGACAGCACAAAACAAAAGGAACTTGCAATAGCGGTTATTCAAAAAGGAATGAGTGTTAGAGAACTTGAAAACCTTGTAAGATTTGCTTCTATGCCTCAATCAGATAAGTCTATCTCGGTTTCAAAAGAAAAAAGTCCTGAGCTTAAAGAGTTTGAAAGAAAAATGAAGCGCTCTCTTGGAACAAGAGTTCAAATCAAGGGCGATGACCAAAAAGGCAAAATTGTTATAGATTATTACACCACTGACGACTTAAACAGAATATATGAAATTCTTAGTGACAAGTAAATTAATCAAAAAAAGCGGGTACGTACCCGCTTTTTTGTTGAAAACATTGAAAGTTGTAAGGTTTAATTAAAACAAGTAATCAAAGTATTTATTTGGTTGACTTACAAAAAAGTCTTTTAAGCTAATATAAATATAGAATTACAAATAATAAATGTTTCACATGAAACATTGAACAAAGTGTTTAATAAACTAAATTAAAACTGTTTGTTATAGTTTATATAAGTTTCACATGAAACATATAAATAAATTTAT
>CAQFKO010000049.1 GCA_948787875.1 uncultured Eubacteriales bacterium | reverse complement strand
CTATAAATCTGTTAACGGGAAATGCAAACACGGCATTTGCTAAAATATTAAAAAAAAAAAACTTAGACAAATTCAAAATTTTAAATTGCATAATAAAAAATGCAGCATACTATTCTTTTGAAATTGAGCAAAAGGGAAGTATTGAGGCAGGAAAAAAAGCCGACTTTGCGGTTTTTTCAAGTAATGGATTTGAAACAACTGAAAGAGCAAAATTATTACAAACTTATATTAAAGGTAAAAAAGTTTTTGAAAACAAAAAATAGGCTTTTGCCTATTTTTTTAGTTTTTTTCAGATTCTTTTTGCGATTCGCTGTATTCAAGTAGAGCAGCGGCACATTTTATTCCGATAGGAATCATTTTTGCTTCGTTAGTTATTCCTTGTTTGTTAAAGCTTCTTATATCATACTCGTCATCGCCAAGGTTGTCAGCTGCATAAAAAATCTGCGCAAAGTTTACATCTCTGAATTTGCACATAACAGCCATAGCAGAGCATTCCATATCCACTGTTATTGCGCCTTGTGATTTTCTTAAATTTACCTTATCTTTTGTTTCTCTGAACAGAGCATCGGTTGTCCAAGTTTTGCCTTTGCTGTATTTTAGCCCGATTTTTTTGATAACGGATTCAACTGCGGCAACACAGCCTTTGTCAAGTTCGACTTCGCTTGATGCTGCGGCATAATGATAACTTGTGCCCTCGTCGCGAATGGCAGAGGTCGGAATAATTATTTGATAGTCATCAAGGCTGTTGTCAAGACAACCGCAACAACCCACTAACACAATATTTTCAACGCCCCAAGCAATAACTTCTTCAAAGTTTGCAACGCAAGCGGGTGCTCCAACCATTGCTTGAACAACGCAAACATCAAGCCCGTCAACATAGGTTCTGTAAATCGGGGTTTCAAGAGTGGTGTTTTGAACAGTTCCGACTATTTGCGGTTTATAAGTTTCCACAAAAAAATTCATTAATTTGCTTGAAAAAAAAGACACACAGGTTTTTGGAAAACCCTCAACTTTTGTGTGAAACATATCAGGATTGAGAACTGCATTTTTTTCTGGGTCGAATTCGAGCATAACAACCTCCATACACAAAAATTATAGCATAGTTAAAATTGTATTGCAATATTAATTTTGCATAATCTTAAATAATAGTTTTTAAAACTATTGACAAGTTTGCACAAATATGGATAATAAAAAGGTAGCCATAAAAAAAGTATTTGGCAATTTTATTTGGCAGTGATATAATGCTTTTATAAAATTACCTAAAAGGCTAGAAAAGGAGAATATATGGAAGAAACAAAGATTAATGCATGGGAAGGATTTAAAGACGGTGAATGGCAAAATGAAATCAATGTCAGTTCATTTATAGACAGAAACTTCACAGAATATACAGGTGACGACTCATTCCTTTCAGAAATCAGTGAAAAAACAAACAAGGTTTGGAGCAAGTGCGAAGAACTTTTGGACGAAGAGGTCAAAAAGGGCGGTTGTCTTGATGTTGAAACAAACATTTTAAGCGGAATCAATGCTTTTGCACCTGGTTATATTGACAAAGATAACGAGGTTATCGTTGGTCTTCAAACAGATGCACCATTAAAAAGAATTGTAAATATGTATGGTGGTGTAAAAGTTGCTCTAAAAGCATTGGAGAGCCATGGTTATAAGCTTAATGACGAGGTTTATAAACACTTTATAACTTATAGAAAAACTCACAACGACGGTGTTTTTGATGCCTATACACCAATAATTAGAAGGGCAAGAAGCAACGGTCTTTTAACAGGTCTTCCTGACGGTTACGGAAGAGGAAGAATTATCGGCGATTACAGAAGAATTGCACTTTATGGTATTGACAGACTTATAGAAGAAAAACAAAAAGACCTTAGTGGCGATTTTCTTGACGAGTTTGATATTGACGAAAGTGTAAGACTTCGTGAAGAAATTAATGAGCAAATAAGAGCTCTTGGCGAAATCAAAAAAATGGCAGCTGGCTATGGATTTGACATTTCAAGACCTGCCGAAAATGCAAAAGAAGCTATTCAATGGGCATATTTTGGTTATCTTGCAGGTGCAAAAGAAAATAACGGTGCAGCAACCTCTATGGGAAGAGATGCAACTTTCTTTGATATTTATATTGAAAGAGATTTAAAAAACGGCACTTTAACCGAAGAAGAAGCCCAAGAACTTGTTGACCAATTTGTTATCAAATTAAGATTAATCAGACACCTTAGAACCCCTGATTATGACGAACTTTTTGCGGGCGATCCAACTTGGGTAACCGAAAGTATAGCGGGCATGATTAATGAATCAAGAAGCCTTGTTACAAAAAGCTCATTCAGATTTTTGCACACTTTAATCAACTTAAAACCAAGTGCAGAGCCAAATTTGACTGTGCTTTGGTCAAAGGGCTTGCCTGAAAACTTTAAAAAGTTTGCAGCAAAAATTTCTATTTTAACCGATTCCATTCAATACGAAGGTGACGATACAATGCGTCCTCTTTATGGTCATGACTATGCAATAGCTTGCTGTGTTTCTTCTATGAAACAAGGCAAACAAATGCAATTTTTCGGCGCAAGATGCAACCTTGCAAAATCACTTTTATATGCAATAAACGGCGGTGTTGACGAAAAGAGCGGAAAGCTGGTTCTTGACGGCGTTGAGCATAATGACGAAGAAGTTTTGTCTTATGGTAGAGTAAGAGCGGAATACAGCAGAATTTTGGAAAAAATTGCAAAAGTTTATGTTGATGCAAACAACATAATTCACTATATGCATGACAAATATGCATACGAAGCAAGCCAAATGGCTCTTCATGATACTAATGTTGAAAGGCTTATGGCTTTTGGTGTTGCAGGATTTTCTTCTGCGGTTGACTCACTTTCTGCAATAAGATATGCAAAAGTTAAGCCAATCAGAAATGAACAAGGAATTGCCGTTGACTTTGAGGTTGAGGGTGAGTTTCCAAAATACGGCAATGACGATAACAGAGTTGACGACATTGCAAAAGAACTTATTCAAGAATTTTATGATTATCTTGCAAGCCACAAATTATACAGAAACGCAAAAGCAACACTTTCTATTTTGACAATAACATCAAATGTTATGTATGGTCAAAAGACGGGTGCAACCCCAGACGGAAGAAAATCAGGTGAGGCATTTGCACCGGGCGCAAACCCAATGCATGGAAGAGATTGTTCGGGTGCTTTGGCATCACTTAACTCTGTTGCTAAAATTCCGTTTGCAAATTGCTGTCAAGACGGCATTTCAAACACATTCTCAATTGTTCCTTCTGCACTTGGAAATAATGAAGAAGAGCAAGTTAATAATTTGGTAACAATTCTTGATGGTTATTTTGTGCAAGGCGCTCAACATATCAATGTAAATGTGTTCGACAGAGCACTCTTGATTGATGCTATGAACAATCCTTGGAAATATCCAAATCTTACAATACGTGTATCAGGTTATGCCGTTAACTTCAACAAGCTCGACAGAGCTCACCAAGAAGAAGTAATTGCAAGAACTTTCCACGAAAAAAGATAAAAATTAATTTGTTTATCAATCTTTGTTAAAAAAATTCCACGCAGTTATTTACAATGTGTAAACTATTGCGTGGATTATTTTTTAAAGCCAATTAGCATTATTAAAAACTAAAAAGGTTTGCATTGAAAAAAGTAAGGAAGAATTTTATATGATAGGAAAAATCACAGATATAGAAACAATGGGTTTGGTTGACGGACCGGGAATGAGGCTTGTTGTTTTTCTTGCGGGTTGCAAACTCAGATGCATTTATTGCCACAATCCTGAAACTTGGGTGGCAGGCGACAATGTTCGCGAAATGACGGCAGAAGATATATTGAAATTATATCAAAAATACAGCTCATATTACGGTCAAAAAGGCGGAGTAACTTTTAGTGGTGGAGAACCGTTCGTTCAAGGTGAATTTTTGCTTGAAACGGTTAAATTATTAAAAGAAAACGGCGTTCACGTTGCAATAGACACTGCTGGCGTGGCTGACAATTATGAAGAGGTTTTAAGGCTTGTTGACCTTGTTATTTTGGATATTAAAGCAGTTGATGTTGGTGAATATCAAAAAATTACGGGCTATTCAATAAATAGCTTTAATAAGTTTTTGTCAGATTGCAAAAGGCTAAACAAAAAACTTTGGCTAAGACAAGTTATTGTTCCAAATATCAATGACGACAAAAATCATATTTTAGCTTTAAAAGAATTTGCAAAAACCATTCCTAATGTAGAGAGAATTGAACTTTTGCCTTATCACTCTATGGCAAAAGAAAAGTACGAAAAGCTAAACCTTAACTATCCTCTTGCAGACACTCCCGATATGGAAAAGGAAAGATGTAAGGAACTTGAAAATCTTTTAAAAGACTAACATAATTGCCAAAATTGCTAAAAAGCATTTTGGCAATTTTTTTTTGTTAAATTGTGTCTATAATAGAAATCGGTGAAAAGCATACGCTTTCTTTATTTAAAAAAATATCAATAATATCATGTATTCTTATTTCATGCACCTCATTAAAAACATAGCTAATTATAACTATATTTAGAATATCATGTTTGTTGTG
>CAQFKO010000048.1 GCA_948787875.1 uncultured Eubacteriales bacterium | reverse complement strand
TATTTTAATAACCAAATTTTATTTTTCATTTATTAAATTTGTAACAAACTAAATGTTAAAAGTATTTAAGAAAAGAAAATAAATGGCAATGAAATAGGGAATAAATTTGCATAAAAAAATTCTGATAACCTATCAGAATTTTTAATTTTATTTATCTTTTTTTGAGCCTTTCAAACACTTAGTGCAAACATAAGCTGTTTCAACTTTTCCATCAACTTCAACAGTTGTTTTGTGAATATTTGGCTTGAAAACTCTTTTTGTTATATTGAGTGCATGGCTGCGAGAATTACCTGAAACCGCACCTTTTCCACAAATACTGCAAACTCTACTCATATGTGACCTCCTCGGCTAATAGTTTAATAATACCTTGTCTATATTATCATAGTCACGCAAAATTTGCAAGTGTTTAACCAAATTATTTAAAAAATTTATAAAAACCTTCCATAAATGCTTTAATTTGTTGATTTTTTGTTATAAATAGTTTATTATTATTATAAGTTTGTAGGTATTAATATATTTTAAATACCAAACAAACATTTTAAGGAGAACTTATGTCAGTTAATACGGTTAATTCCTACGGAAAAATCTCAGTAACAGATGATTCGGTTGCCTTGGTTGTTGCACACTCAGCACTTGATGTTTATGGCGTTGTAGATCTTGTAACAAACAAGTTTTCAGACTCTCTTCGTGAGCTTTTTAAGAAAAAATACAAACCTCGTGGAATTAAAATAACAACTATAAGTGACAGAATTATTATAGACCTAGACATTATCCTTAAATATGGCGTAAGCATTAATGCCGTAGCGGAATCTGTAAGAAGACTTGTTAAATACAACGTAGAGCAGTTCACAGGCATGCTTGTCGATTCAGTTAATATTAATGTTGTGGGCGTAAAAGTATAAAAGGCAAACATAGTTTTGCTTCTTTTTGCTGAGATAACGCTTACGGCTACTATTTATATTGTTATATCAGGAGAAGAGATTAAATGGATAAAGTAATAACAGGAGCTTTACTCAGAAAAATGGTTGTTTCTGGGTCAAACTATCTTGAAGAAAATAAAGAATATGTAAACTCATTAAATGTATTTCCGGTACCTGACGGCGACACCGGAACAAATATGTCATTAACAATGCAGTCGTCTGTAAAAGAACTTAATATGTGCACCAACAATAATATGGAAACTATTTGCGATGCAATCAGCAAGGGCGCACTAAAAGGAGCCAGAGGCAACTCGGGTGTTATTCTTTCACAAATATTGAAAGGAATAACAACTTATTTTAATAATTTAAAAGAAATCAAAACAATCGATTTTGCATACGCCTTAATCGAAGGCGCAAATGTTGCTTATAAAGCCGTTACAAAGCCAAAAGAGGGAACAATTTTAACGGTTATCAAGGCAATGGCAAATGGCGCAGTAAAAATTGCTAAAAAAGAAAGCGAAATGCAAGAATTTTTAAAGCAAGTTATCGATATTGGCGAGGAAGCTCTTGCAATGACTCCGGAATTGTTGCCGGTTCTTAAAAAAGCAGGTGTGGTTGATGCAGGCGGAAGAGGTCTTCTTATTATATTAAACGGTTTCTTAAAAATCGTTTCAGGTGACGAAAGCGAGCTTAAACTTTTGGCAGAAACCGACAAAATTTCGGGAAATCTTGTAATAAATGCCACAAATGCGGAAGTCGTAAACTATAACGACCTTTCTGACATTGAATTTGCATATTGCACAGAGTTCTTTATCATTAATATAAACAAAAAAACCACCGTTGCCGATATCGATAAGCTTCGTGAAACTTTAATGGACCTTGGCGATTCCGTAATATGCATAGGCGACTTAAATCTTATAAAAGTCCATGTTCACACAAACCAACCGGGCATAGCTTTAACTCATGCTCTCAAACTCGGTGAGCTTAATGGCGTAAAAATAGAGAATATGCTTGAACAATTCCGTGCACTTAAAGTTCAAAATGAACCAGAAGAGCTTAAAAAGATTGGCGTTGTTTCTATTTGTGCTGGTGAAGGCTTGGCAACACTATTCAAAGACCTTAATGTTGACTATGTTATTGAGGGCGGCCAAACAATGAACCCATCAGCAGAGGATATTGCACACGCTTGCGACCAAGTTTTTGCAGAAAATGTGTTTGTTCTTCCAAATAACAAGAACATTATTCTTGCGGCAGAACTAGCAAATGACCTTTCAAAACGCAATATTCATGTGCTTCCAACAACTTCAATTCCGCAAGGAATTTCAGCCGCAATCAGCATTGATCCTGAGCTTTCTATTGAAGATAACAAGGTTAATGTTGAGCAAATTATAAAAGGCGTTATATCAGGTTCGGTTACTTATGCCGTAAGAACAACCACAATTGACGGCTTTAAACTCAAAGAAGGCGATATTATCGGTCTTGGCGAAAAAAAGATTGTCACAAAAGGTCAAAATATCAGCAAAGTTACCGAAGATACCATTGAAAAACTTATGACAGACGACATTTCCACAATATCATTGTTCTACGGAAATGATGTTAATCCTGTTGACGCAGGCGCTTTGGTCGACAAACTCAAAGAAAAATATCCTGATATAGAAATTGATTGCAACGAAGGCGGTCAACCACTGTATTATTACTTAATTTCTCTTGAATAACAGCATAAGAGCGGGTATCCGCTCTTTTTTGTTGTGCAAAAAATATAATTTTGCTATAATCTTTTTATGGAATTAACAAAATTAAGCGGAATAGGAGAATCAAGAAAAAAAGCCTTTGAAGAACTTGGCATTTTTTCACAAGAAGATTTGCTAAACTTTTTGCCATACAAATATTATGACTTTTCAAAAACAGAGCCTTTTGCAGATGACGGAAAAGTCAGATTAATAAAAGCCCAAGCAACAGAAGTGCCAAAAATAGTAAGCATAAAAAAGAATTTTTCTTTTGTAAGTTGCAAAATGACAGACGAAACAGGTCATATCTTCACAGCAGTATGGTATAACCAAACATATATAAAAGCACAAATATTTTTGGGTGTCGAGTTATATTTATTCGGAAAAAACAGCAAAACCAAAAAAAATAATTTTGTGGTTCTAATTTCAAAATTTCAAGATAAGCTTTCAAAACTAGCACTGCTTCCAATCTATAAAACAGCAGGGAAAATAGGGCAAACTATTATACAAAACTCAATCAATCAAGTCTTGAAAACCTTAAATATTTGGGAATTTATACCGCACAATATGTTACAAAAATATAACCTTATTGACATAAAATCAGCTTATCAAATTTTGCATAGCCCAAATTCTTTTGAAGAACTAGAAAAAGCATCAGAAAGGTTAGAAATAGAAAATCTTATACCACATATTGCAATTTCCGAATATCACAAAAGCATATTTCGCACAATAAAGTTACAAAAATATAACAATTTTGTTCAAATTTTCGAAAATTACAAAAATTTGCTTCCATTTTCACTTACATCTGACCAAACCGAAGCGATTTTTGATCTTGAAAAGGACATGAATTCAAAATTTTCTATGAACAGGCTTCTTCAAGGAGATGTTGGTTCGGGAAAAACAGCTGTGGCATTTTTCGGTGCATATTTTGCACAAAACAACGGCCATCAATCCGCAATTATTGCTCCAACCGAAATTTTGGCAAATCAGCATTACAAAACCGCACAAAAGTTATTTGATAATAACCAAATTGCCTTGTTAACTTCAAGTATTTGCACACAAGAACGAAAAAATATTTTAAACAGACTAAAACTCGGCGAAATAAAAATAATTATCGGCACACATTCTTTGCTTTCCGACGAAATTCAATTTAACGATTTGACATATTTGGTTATTGACGAGCAACACAGATTTGGGGTAGAGCAACGAAAAAAACTTAAAAATAAGGGATTTTCACCGGATATTTTGGTTATGAGTGCCACACCGATTCCAAGGTCGCTTAGTCTTGTTTTATATGGCGATTTAGATATAAGCACGCTATATTCACGCCCAAAAGCCTCAAAAACAACCACAAACCTAGTCAGCGAGGCAAAAATTAATGATATGTGGAATTATATTGCGGAAAAAATCAAAACGGGTTCAAAAGCGTATGTTGTGTGTTCAAAGATTGATGAGGAACTTGATGACGACCAAACACTTGAATTTTCGGCAAAAAATTTATTTAACAAACTTTCTGAAAAATTTGGCGAAAACATTGGTTTATTGCATGGAAAGTTATCTAAAAATAACCAAAATCAAATTATTGGCGATTTTTCAAGCGGAAAACTAAAAATTTTGGTTTCAACCACAGTGGTTGAGGTTGGAGTGGATATTCCCGATGCAGACATTATCGTTATCGCTTCGCCCGAACGATTTGGGCTTGCAACGCTTCACCAATTAAGGGGAAGAGTGGGAAGAAACGGTCAGGAGGCTCATTGTTTTTGTTTAACTTCAAATTTAAATCAAAAATCTTATGAAAGGCTTTTATTTTTCAAAAATAACAGTGATGGTTTCAAAATTGCGGAGTTTGACTTAAAAACAAGAGGAAGCGGAACAATTATTGGAACAAATCAACACGGAAAAGAAGAAGGAATATCATTTTCCGCCTCAAATTATTCAACAGCAAAACAAATTTTGGAGCAAATCAAAAAAGATATATCGTTATATGCAAAGGTATTGGAGCGTGGCGAAAAATTATATAATCAAAGCGTTATCTCAAAAATTGTGCTTAATTAAGAATATATTAAAAAATTTTGACTTAGAAATAAAAAATTTATAGATTTTTATAAAAAATTAAAAATTTTATAAAAAATGCTTGCATTTAAAATAAAAATTTGATATATTACTATTGTTCGCGAGAACAATGGGGGTTTAGCTCAGCTGGGAGAGCATCTGCCTTACAAGCAGAGGGTCATAGGTTCGAG
>CAQFKO010000047.1 GCA_948787875.1 uncultured Eubacteriales bacterium | reverse complement strand
AAAGCACATAAATTTTGCAAAAAAATAGCTCAAGTATTAATGAAATTAATAAATATTACATGGCCAAATTTTTATAACCTTCAAGATATAACAAAATAAAAAGATACCACTAAAAATAGTGGTATCTTTTTGTGGAGAGTGAGTAAGTTTATACTTCCCTTATTTTTTTAATAGTGCTGTAACTTCAATTTCAATTTTTGCACCATCTCTAACCATTCTATTTACTTCAACCAATGTCGATACAGGCATAGAATTTTTAAAGTAGTCTGCTCTTATTTTAGAAACCTTTTCAAATTCACTCATATCAGTTACGTATATAACTGCTTTAACAACATCATCAAATGTTGCACCTGCTAATTTCAAAATATCTCCAATATCAGAAAATACTTGATGTGTTTGAACCTCAATATCATCTGAATCAACCTTGCTGTTATTGTCTTGTGAAGCATGTGCTTGAATTCCAGAAACATAAATTAAATAATAATTTCCACAATCAATTTTTTTCGCAGGAGTATACACACCTATTTTTTTATATCCACTTGGACTTATATTTTCTATCATAAAACTTTCTCCTTTATTTATTTTATTATATCATATTTCAAGCAACTTTCAAATTACTTCCACAAAAAATACGCACCTTATTCTATAAGAGTGCGTACAATTCGCTTTTGGCGGAGAGTGAGGGATTCGGACCCTCGCTGCGGTTTCCCGCACTACACCCTTAGCAGGGGCGCCTCTTCGGCCTCTTGAGTAACTCTCCATTTTATTAAGTTTTTGCTGCAATTTTGCAATGGCATTCGCCTTTTTGCATTTTTCTAAGCGTGTTGATTATAACACATATTTATATTTTTTTTCAAGTGTTTTTATATAAAAATTTTAAATATTAATTTTTACTTTTGCTGGTATTTGTCAAAACTGTTAATTTTGTATCGTGCACTAAACAAGTATGCTATTTTAATTTATCTATTTGGTTGACAAATTTCGACATATATCTTATTATTTAGTCAAGAAAAGTTTTTGTTTTACATTACGGAAGAAATATGAAAAATTTTAAATTTTTATTACCTATTTTATTTACAATTATTTTATGTTTTGTTTGCACAAGCTGTGCACATGATGCATTTGGTGACAGCACCGTCGGAACTTCACTTGAAAATAACAATGATTTTAAACTTGTAGGTTTTGCATTTTATTTAAATACAAGCATGATTGAGCAAGACCCTCAAACAATTGTTGTTGAAAGTTTGAGTTATAATAATGATTATGTGCTAACTTCAAGTAACAAATTTGTTAAAGTGGTTTATTCAACAAACTTTTGCGACAAAAATTTGAAATTGTTTTCTGACACAACTTTTAAAAACAATATAGTTAATTTTGACAACTTATCTGAACTGAATTTTGCTATTGAAGTTGCAATTGAAACCAAAACTGTTTATGCCTATATTATTTTATTACATAGCTCTCATTTAACCGCAACAAACATCGGCTCTGCAAAAGTTGATAACAATACCTCTCTTAATTATGACCTTAAATCTAACAAAATAAATTGTACGTTTAACAAAATAAGTTTTAAATTTTTAACGGATATTTCAACTTCAAATAAATACGAGAGCTTAAATTAAGCTCTTTTTATTTGTTGCTATATTTTTGTAAATAATGTAAACTTATTTTAGGAGTTTATATGTTTAAAAAAATTGTTATTGTTGAGCCGGTTTTAATTACCGAAGAAGGAAAAGAAAAGCTAAAAGAGTTTTGCGAAGAGCTTGTGATTTTTGACACAGACACAACCGGTGAAAGCGAAACCCTAAAAAGAATTGGCGATGCAGAGTGCGTTTTGGTGTCTTACAAAACACAAATAAGTGCAACGGTTATTGAGAGTTGCAAAAGGCTTAAACACATTGCACTTTGCTGTTCATATTATGGAAAAGCTTTTGCAAAAGTGAATATTGATGCACTTGAAAAAAATAATATAACTTTTTCTTATCTGCATGGGCATGGCGACAACGGCGTTGTTGAATTTACGGTTTTTGAAACCATTAATTTGGCGCATGGATTTTATGGCAAAAGTTGTTGGAACAAGCCTCATGATTTATCAAAACTGAAAATCGGAATTTTGGGCTTGGGCGCACTTGGAAGCAAAATTGCCAATGCTTTTAAAACTTTTGACTGTGAGGTTTTTTATTACAGCAGAACACAAAAGCCCGAGTTGGAAAAAAGTTTGAATATAAATTATTTGGAACTTGACGAACTTCTTAAAACCGTTGATGTTGTTTCTATTAATTTAAACAGAGATGTTTGTCTTATTGGCGGAGATAAGCTGGAAATTTTTGGAAATGGAAAAATTATTATAAACACAGCTATCGGCAAATGCTATGAAGCACAGTCTCTTAAAAAATGGCTTGAAAACAAAACAAACTTTTATGTTTGTGACAAAGCCTCTACCGGCAGTGATTTAAACGATATTTTAAATTATGAAAATGTTATTTATTCTTCAAATATTGTTGGAGATACTGAGGAATGTTTGATTAGGGCAACCGAGCAAATTTTGTTAAACATAAAAAAAGCAGCAAATTAAGCTGCTTTTTGTTTTGATTATTGTTTTTGCTTTGCACCATTTGAAGAGGCAGTAATGTTTCCGAATAAATCAAATTGAAGTTGTGTGTTTCTTGATTTTATATTTTTAAATTTGCCAACCTTTTTCAAAACTTTGGTCAATAGCTTATAGTTATTTGCGCAAGTTTGGTCTTCATATTCGCTAAAGAATTGTTCAGTTATTTGCGAAAAGTTCAAATACGGATAATTATTATGAACGGCGTGAACAGCCTCACAAAAATCATTCACTTCTTTTAAACTAAGTCCGTTATCTTCAAAATTAACCTCGTCAATAACTTCGCCCAAAGAATTTTTTAATACCGCTGAGGTAAAGCCCGCAATTTGTTTGTTTAAATTTTTGTCATTAACCTCATAGCGACCATAAGCGTTTGCAAGCTCTCCCATATTGGAAAGTGAATAACTTTGTTCCGGATTTTCTGCAATAAGTCTTGCCTTTCGACTTTGGTTGTCTTCTTGGTCGTCAAACTCATAAAGATTTGGATAAGCATTGTTGTTAAACAAATATAAAATTTGGTTTTCGCTAAACTCAATTTTTTCTATTAACTTAGAAACGATTCCAAACTTTTTTTCGCCTTGATAAAATTTTTTAAAGTTTATATCGTCAAAACTTCTTGACCTTATAAGTCGAACAACAGGATCATTGTTATTATCATTAAAAATTGCCAAATAATGTCTTACGTCCATATTTTTATTTCCTTTGTTATTTCTATTACTTTTTTATTATAACACACATAAATAATTTTTTCAATAGTGTTTAAAATAAAAAACGGCAAGTTTTTGCCGCTTTTTTATTGCTTTTGTTTGGGGTCAAATTCAGTTTTTGGATTAGTAACATCACTTAATTTTATTTGAACATTATCTTTTCCTAGGTTCTTGTATTTTGGAATTTCGCCCAAAACTTTTGCAAGTTCATAATAGTTTTTTGCAAGGTTATCTTCTTCATAACCACTGATTAACAAATTTACGATTTCATAAAAGTCGACACCATTATCTGACAATCTTTGAGAGGCTTCATTAATCGCGTTAATAAAATTGTCTATTTCTTCTAGACTGAATCCGTCACCATCAAGGTTTGCTTGACACAAAATTTTTTCTTCTGCGTTTGCCAAATAAACAAAATTATATTTTATGTTTAGCTTTTTTTCGGTTTCGGCAGTCGGCTGAATTGTTCCGTCTGCAAGCCCGCCCATATCATTATATGCCCAACTTTTTTCGGTATCATCAATATCAAAAATATTATAAAAACAAGACAGATTATGGTTTTTTACAAACATATTGGGACTTACAAAATATATTGCAAAATTTTCGCCAAAACTTCGCTTACTTTCGAATCTGGAAAAATATTCAACTTTTTGTTCTCCGTTATAAAGCTTTAACAACGCGTCTTCTTTTAGGCTTCTTGTTTTTACTTGTCTTGTTATAGCGGTATTATTTTTGTCACTATATATTTTTAAATAATGTCTAACTTCCATAATTTTTTCTCCACCGGCATTATATCATATGCACACTATGCGGTCAATAGTGAAAAAAAATCCCACCGAAGCGGGATTTTAAATTTTATTGATTTATATTCTATTTGCAAGCACTGATTAATGCCGCAAACAAAGGATGCGGTCTGTATGGATGGCTCTTGAATTCAGGGTGGAATTGACAAGCCACATAAAATTTGTTTTCGGGAATTTCAACAATTTCAACAAGGTCACGCTTTTTGTTTACGCCCGAAACCTTCATGCCATTTGCCTCTATTTCTTTTTTAAACTTGTTATTAAATTCGTATCTGTGGCGGTGACGCTCATCAACTTTTGATGTGCCGTACGCCTCATAAGCCTTTGTTCCCTTAACAAGTTCGCAAGGATATGCCCCAAGCCTCATTGTTCCGCCTTTTTCCGAAATATTTTTTTGATCTTCCATAATATCAATAACATTATGTTTTGTTTTTGGGTCAATTTCTGCCGAATTTGCATCACTGTATCCCAAAATGTTTCTGGCAAATTCGATAACTGCAATCTGCATTCCCAAACAAATTCCAAGATACGGAATGTTATTTTCTCTGGCATATTTTGCGGCTGCGATTTTGCCTTCGATTCCGCGCTTGCCAAACCCGCCCGGAACAACAATGCCCTTAACATCAAAAAGAACAGCCTCTGCTCCCCTTTGTTCAACCTCTTCGGCATTAACAAGCTTTACATGAACATCAACATTGTTTGCAATGCCTGCGTGCTTTAAAGCTTCTGTAACAGAAATATATGCATCTGCAACTTCGGTATATTTTCCCACAATGGCAACCGAAATTTGAGGTTTTTTCTTTTTGATACTTACCATCATTTTTTTCCAATCAGCCATGTTGGCTTTTGGAGCTTTTAGCTTTAATTGTTTACAAACAATAGTGTCAAGCCCCTCTTTTTGAAGCATTAAAGGAAGGTCATATAAATGCTCAGCATCGCTGTTGTGAATAACATATTCAGGTCCGCGAAGATTGCAAAACATTGCAAGTTTTTCTTTCATTTCGTCTGTAATTTCTATTCCCGCATTTGTTCTGCACACCAAAATATCAGGCTGAATTCCAAGTCTTGTTAGTTCTTTTACACTTGATTGCGCAGGCTTGGTTTTAACCTCGTGAGCAGCCTCTAAATATGGAACAAGTGCACAGTGCAAAAACAAAATATTTTCTCTTCCGAGCTCTACTCTAAGTTGACGAACGGCTTCCAGAAATGACAAGCCTTCAATATCTCCAACAGTTCCGCCTATTTCAACAATAACAACATCAACATCTTCTGACGCAACGCCCATTATGCTGTCTTTTATTTCGTTGGTAACATGAGGAACAACTTGAATGGTTTTGCCAAGATATTCGCCGGCACGCTCTTTTGCAATAATGCTACTGTAAATTTTTCCGCTGGTATAGTTGCAATTTTTTTTGCAAGAAATATCTAAAAATCTTTCATAATGGCCGATATCAAGGTCGGTTTCTGCGCCGTCTTCGGTAACAAAAACCTCGCCATGTTGATAAGGACTCATTGTTCCCGGGTCAACATTAATATATGGGTCTAACTTTTGCACGGTAACGCTTAGCCCTCTGTTAATCAAAAGCCTGCCTAAACTTGCTGCCGTTATGCCCTTTCCAAGACTTGATACAACACCGCCTGTAACAATAATAAACTTACTCATAAAATTTCTCCTTTATATAAAAAACAAACTAATTATATAAATTTTAAATAGCTTTGTCTATATATTGCAAAAAACTTAATTTAACTTTATGGATTATAAATAAAAATTTATTTTGCGCATAATATGGCTTGATTTTTGTATTAAAAAAGTAGTATTATTGGCATATACCCGCCACTGAAATAAAATGTAATAAAA
Source organism: uncultured Eubacteriales bacterium (assembly GCA_948787875.1). Classification (GTDB taxonomy): domain Bacteria; phylum Bacillota; class Clostridia; order Christensenellales; family UBA1242; genus RGIG1681. The sequence goes on along the minus strand of CAQFKO010000047.1, from coordinate 892 downwards.
TTTTGTTTAATCGTAAAAAACCTCTTACTTTCAGTTTAGAGGTTTTTATTTTTCTTTTAATAATTTAATTAATTTTTATCTTTTCTGCCAACTAAATAATCAATAGATGCTCCCAAATTTTGAGCAATAATAAATATGCTATTAAGGCTTGGCGTATCTCCATTTCTCCAATGTCTGATAAGTGCTTCGTTTAAATTATTCTTTTTACAAAATTTCCAATTAGTTGTGCCACAAAGTTTTAATAGTTCTTCATAACGAGAAACAAACTTTGAAATATCAACTTCACCATAACTATCTAAATTTTTGTTATCTGAAAGTCCAAACAGATAATCTAGCGAGCAATTAAAATAATTTGCAAGTCTTTCTGCAACATAAACACTTGGAATAGAACCATTCAAATATTTGCTTATTTGAGAAGCAGAAACTCCACTACTCTTTGCTACACTTCTTAGCGATAAATTTTTATCAATTATTAAATCTTTTAATATTTCAGAAAATGTATCCATATCACCCTCAATACAATAAACGACATTTTTTGCCAAATTTTTAACTTAAAAGATTGTTTATATGTTTTTATATTGAGCTAAATTTTTTGTTTTTTTACTTAATTCTTCCAAGAAGTTTATCTATTGACCCACTAAGTTCGTAAGCAATTTTTATGATAAACTCAAACTTTGGCAAACCACCTAATTTCCATTTGCTTAAACTACTTTCACACACTATGCCTTGTTTAGACAAACGATAATGATTTGTGGAATTAAGTTTTAAAAGTCTTTCATATTCTGGATAAAACCTGCCGGCATTATAGCCTTTTATCATATTTTTATAACTATAATTTTTATCAATACCAACAATATAATCGATGGAACAATCAAAATAATCACATATCTTT
>CAQFKO010000046.1 GCA_948787875.1 uncultured Eubacteriales bacterium | reverse complement strand
AAATTTCAATAACATTAAAAATAAAATTCAATGATTTAATCAAATAAAATTATCTGCAAAAAAATATTTTTGAAACAAAAAATGCTTTATAACCAAATAAAGCATTTTTTATATTAATTAACATAATCTCAAAAACCATATTAATTTTTAAAAAAGTAAAAATTTTAAATTTTATTTAATCTCCTCAAAATCAGACGCTCCATGCTTGCAAAGCGGACAAACAAAATCTTCGGGAAGGTTTTCGCCCTCATAAACATATCCGCAAACCTTGCAAACATAGCCCTTTTTGCCCTCTGTTTTAGGCTTTGGCTTAACATTTTGTTGATAATAAGAGTAAGTCATGGTTTCTTTGTCAGAAATTCCCCTTGCTTCAGTAACCGAACAAACAAACATTCCGTGACTGTCAAGGTCAACATATTCTTCAACTTTAAGAGAAATAAAACTATTTATATAATTTGGCAAAAACGCCAAACCATTATTAGAGCGAAGAGGCGAAATATTTTCAAACTTGTCGGCAACTCTTCCGCTAACAAACCCAAAGTTCTCAATAATTCCAAACGGTGTATCGATTGTAAGACAGTTAACATTCATAGTTTTGGTTTGCTTAATAACATGGTGCGAATAGTTTTGCTTGTTAATTGTAACAGCCACTTTGCAAGGATTTGAGGTCAGTTGCGAAACCGTATTCACAATAAGCCCGTTATCTTTTTTTCCGTCGTTAGAAGTAACAACATAAAGCCCATAACCGATTTTGAACAACGCCTTAGAATCATTAACATCAAAGTCGTCGTTTTGAGCAACATATTCTTTGCACAGTTCGTTTGCAAGCTCTTCAATTTGATTTTTGCTATCTTTGCTAAGTGCAGACATTATTTTAACCGTTGGTGAAACAAGAGTTAAATTTTTGCAACTTTCAAGCATATCTAACATAGCCTTCGCCGCAAGAGGAGCCCAGCTTCCGTTTTCAATAAGTCCAACAGTTCGGCTTTGAAAGTTCCTCTCTTTTAAATGGTTAATAAACTCTTTCATAAACGGAAAAATATCCGCATTATAAGTGGTTGTTGCAAAAACAAGTTTTCCATATTTAAATGCATCTTCAACAGCCTCGGCCATATCGCATCTTGCCAAATCGGTAATCACAACTTTCGGACAACCTTTTGCTTTAAGTTTTTCCGCAAGAAGCATAACCGCATTTTTTGTGTTTCCATAAACAGAAGTATAAAATATTGCAACTCCCTCCGCCTCAGGAATATAAGACGACCACATATTATAAAGATTAATATAATAAGAAAGATTTTCAAAAAGAACAGGTCCATGAAGCGGACAAATTGTTTTTAAGTCAAGATTAGAAGCCTTCTTTAAAACCATTTGCACTTGAACACCATACTTTCCCACAATTCCAAAATAATAACGCCTTGCCTCACAAGCCCAATCTTCATCAATGTCAAGAGCCCCAAACTTTCCAAAAGCGTCAGCAGAAAACAAAACTTTATCAAAATTATCATAACTCATCAACACCTCCGGCCAATGAACCATAGGTGCAGCAATAAATTGAAGTTTGTGTTTTCCGAGGTCTAAAACATCACCCTCTTTAACAACAACTCTTCTGTCTTCAAAGTCTGTGCCAAAAAAGTTTTTCATCATGGCAAAAGCCTTGTCAGATGCAACAATTTTTGCATTTTTGTAAGTATTCATAAACACTTCAATATTCGCAGCATGGTCCATTTCCATATGATGCACTACCAAATAATCAGGCACACTGCTTCCAATCGCCTTAGCCACATTGTCAAGCCATTCATGCACAAAATCTTTGTCAACGGTATCAAGCACCGCAATGCTTTGGTCAACAATCACATAACTGTTATAAGCCATGCCGTTTGGCACTTTGTATTGCCCTTCAAACAAATCGATTTTGTGGTCGTTGACACCTACATAAAAAATATCTTCCGAAACTTTCATAAACCTTCTCCTAAAATTTTAATTTTACAAAAAACTTTCAAACTTACTCAAAAAATCATACCAACTAAACACCCTAACAACATTCGGCAAATCCAAATCAAAATTGTATTGAGTGTTAAAGCAAGCCACCTTAGTAATTTTTGCCATCTCCACAATATTAATCGGACTGTCTTCAAGCATAAGGTCGATATCAAATTTCTTTAACTCGTTAAGTTTAGGAGGCAAACAAAACACAAGCTCGTCATAATAAATATTGTTTTTGTCAAGCCACTTTTTTGTAAGCGTTCTCATCTTTTCGCCAATCGCGCAGTCAGAAGTTGTCTTAAATCTTGCTGTAATAATAAAAATCTTGTGACCTTTTTCATGCAATTTATATATAACCTCTCTTGCAAATTCAAACGGCGTGGCATTCTCAATATAATCAAAAAAATATTGCTCTCTGTATTTAAGATTGTCGCTTTCCGAAAACAAAAACTTGTCCTCATAAACTTTCGGCGAAGTCATCTGCCCCAAACCGTTTTCATACAAAAATTTAGAAACATGGTCAAGAATATATCTGTCGTCGTCAATAATAACGCCGTCCATATCAATACCTATATTCATCAAAATTCCTCCAAACAAATCTATAAGACAATAATAGCATAAAAAACGATTAAACCAAATCAAATTAAAAAAATAATAAAAGTAAATGCAAAAAAATCAAAAATAAAACACAAAAACAACCAATTCAATCAAAGATTTCAAAAAAATGTTCTATAATATTGACATAATAAATAAAAAGGTGTAATATAATTATGTTGTAACAAAAAAATAGCAACAAAAAAAACATCATATCGCGGGGTAGAGCAGTTGGCAGCTCGTTGGGCTCATAACCCAAAGGTCGCAGGTTCGAGTCCTGCCCCCGCAACCATAATAAAAAAGTCAGTCACTAAGTTAGTGGCTGACCTTTTTTATTTTTTAACATAAATTTTTATCAAATACAAAAACTATTTGTCTGCAACCTCTTTATTTCCCTTTTCGGTTTTTTTATAAATCCATTCACAACCTTTGTCAAAAACACCAGCTACCTTTTTAGATAAAACAAAGCTGACTTTATGAACCGTATACTTATATAACAGCGACAAAGCCATAGACACCAAAAAAATCAAAATCGCACAAACAACAATCCACATTAAATACAAATTCGCAGTGCTCTCAAACAGCAAATTCAAAAATACGGGTCTAAGATTTCGCCTAAGCAAAATATTTTCGTGAATACAGTAAACAAATAGCGAGCAAGACGACAAATTATTTATAACCTTGTTTTTAAATTTCATAGAATTAAACAAGTTAAACAAAAATATAAGTGCGGGAATCAAAATCGGACAATACCAGCTTGATAAGTTGCAAATATGAACAAGATTATTTAAAACAGACAATATCAAAAACAAGCCCCCAAAAACAAAAAAGCATATTAAGTTTTTCTTCACATTCTTATTAAAATCTTGGCAATATTTTTTTACATAGGCAACAACAAAATAAACAATCACAAAATCCAACACTCTGCAAGAGTTCGCGGAAATATCCAAAAAGAATTTCGGAAAACTGTAAAACAAAAATATCACAACAACAACCGTCAAATGACTTTTTTTATTTAAGTTGTCAATAGCAAAGTTTAGCAGCGGGTGCAAAATATAAAACAGCACATAAACCGGAACAAACCATACATTAGAAAAAAGGTCAGGTAAAATTTGTTTTATAGCTTGTCCAAAAGTAAACTGATAACCGCCTGCCAAAAATCCGCAAAAAATTATAATAGAAATAAAACAAGAATCCAACAAAATATTGATAGCTTTTTCTTTTTTGGTTTTTTTGCTGTCTTGCAAAAAATATGAAGAACAAATTATAAAAATAATATTACCGATTTGCCCGAATGAAAACATAAAATTCAAAAATATTCTATTAGCAATCGGCATATCCAAAAGAATGTTCAAGCTTGTTTGAGTTGTGTGTGCCAAGCATATCAAAAAAATTGCAATAATCTTTAACAACTCAACGCCCGGCCACCTTTCTTGCTTAGAACCGGCAACAACAAAACCTTCCTGCTCTACAACGATTTCTTTTGCACTTTTATCCAACTTTTGTATTTCTCCTAATAAATACAATTTATCACAAAATGAGATAATTGTCAACATCACAATTTGAGATAAATATAATATAATTATGAGATTAAAAGAATTAAGAGAAAGCTTTTCAAAAACACAATGTGAAATTGCAAACTTTTTACACATAAAGCAAAACACATATTCTCAATACGAAACAAATCAAAGGCAAATTCCTATTGATTTATTAATAACTCTTGCAAAATTTTATAAAGTTTCGGTAGATTACATACTAGAACTTACCGATATAGATGTACCATATCCCAAAAACTAAATCCAAAATAAGTTAAACAAAAAACACCTGTTTGCTTCAAATTGCAAGCGGTGTTTATTTTTTGCTATTGAAAAACAAAATTATTAATGCTATAATATAAGCAGGATAATTTTATGAAAAACACAAAAGACTTATCATATTTAATAAAAAACAATGGACTGCTTTGGAGTTTTCAAGGCGGTTCGGATTCTGTTATCAACAATTTTTTGCACGATACTGATAACGAACTAACCAAACAAAAATATGCAAACATCGACCTTGACAGCGCCTTTGAAAGTTTGTTTGAAAATGTTTCCAACAAAAAATCAAAAAATAAAAACTGCAAAAATATTATTACGGACATTATTATATATCACCCAATAACACAAAAGTTTATAAAAAATCTTATAGAAATTGATGAGGTTTTCCGAGCATCAACGGCGTGGAACAAAGAGCCTATCACCGTTTATCGAGGTGCTCCAAGACTAAACGAAACCGCACTCTCGGGCATAAACTCAACCACACTCAGCATTGATGTAGCCGCCGAATTTTATAAAGGCTCATTGATAAAAATTGACTTGCCGTCAAATTTTCCTTACATAAAATTATTTGAACTAGCTGACAATACTTTTAAAGCGGAAAAAGAAATAATCCTACCCCCTTGTGACTTTAAAATAATAAGCAAATTTACTCTTCCGCATATCGACTATCCCGAAATATTCCCAAATTATTACAACTGCTATGAACTTGAATTAACACCTAAAAATTTGGCGGAATGTGTGCTAAATAGAATGAAAAATCCGCCAAAAGATTATTTTAAATATTTTTTTAAGGAACAAAAAATCGAATTCAAAAAAGCGCAAAAACTTTTAAACGACTATGTAAATAACTATGTAAAAACAAACAAATTCGGATTTTTGCCAATAGATAGCCAACCACAACCAAACTAAATAAAAAAGTTTGGTTAATTAAAATTCAATAAAAAACAAAAAGACAGCATTTATTTGCCGTCTTTTTTTAATAATAATCTGTCTTTAATAATAGCAATAACCGAAGACAAAAATTGAATAAGCGACTGAACGGCGCTTATATATGCCTTAACAATAATGTTATACGCCAGCCAGCCCGCACCAGCAACAGCAGTAGTGAGCTTTATAACAAACAGAATCAAACTTGTCACTCAAATTATTTTCAGATATTTGCCAAAAGTCTAATTTTCATTTTGTTTTTTTAAAGCAATTTGCTACACTGAAATCAGAGGTATAATTATGTTTGAAATGTTTAAAAAGAAAAATGAAAAACCATCAAATAACAAAAACTCAAAAGAAACAAAAAAGACGGAGAAATCAGACAAACCAAACAAACTGTCAGACCTTGCAATAGTCTGCCTTTCAAATTATGCAGACAGAATCAAAAACGTAAACGAAGAACTAAACAAACAAATGCACACAAAAAATGTGGACTATATTATTCATATCAATCCCATAAAATTCAATAACGGCGAGGGCAAAGTAAAGCTTGAAGACAGCGTAAGAGGCAAAGATGTTTATATAATAAGTGATGTTTCAAATTACAGCTTAACCTACAAAATGTATGGCTTTGAAAACCACATGAGTCCCGACGAGCATTTTCAAGACATCAAACGAACCATTTCCGCAATGGCGGGCAAGCCAAAACACACCACTCTAATAATGCCACTGCTATATTCTTCAAGGCAACACCGTAGGCAAGGAAGAGAATCGCTTGATTGTGCAATGGCTCTAAGAGAACTTGAAAATCTTGGAATAAGCACAATTATCACTTTTGACGCACATGACCCAAACATACAAAATGTTAATCCAAGTTCAAGTTTTGACTCAATCTTTCCGCTCTACCCCGTTATAAAGCAATTTGTTCTAGACAACAAAAAAGAAATAGACAGCAACAAAATGGTAGTAATAAGTCCAGACAACGGCGCAATGGCAAGAGCAATCACCTATGCAAGTATGCTAAAACTTAATGTGGGAATGTTTTATAAAAGAAGAGATTACACAAAAATCGTAAACGGAAAAAATCCGATCATCGCTCATGAATATAACGGTCCTGATGTTAACGGAAAAGATGTGCTTATTGTAGACGACATGATAGCTTCGGGCGAAAGCATGATAGATGTTGCAAGAGAGCTCAAATCACGCGGAGCAAAAAATGTTTTGTCAATTTGCACCTTTGCATTTTTCACAGAAGGGCTTGAAAAGTTTGACGGCTATGTAAAGGAAGGCTTAATCAAAAAAATATATTGCACAAATGCCAGCTATGTTTCCGAAGAAATGAAAAAGCGTGAGTGGCTCAATATTGTTGAAATGGAAAAATTTGTAGCACTTTTAATTAGCACCCTTCACAATAACGCAAGCCTCAGCCCACTTATCAATTCAAACGAAAAAATCAAAAACCTCCTCCTCCACGGCGTATAAAAATAATATAAAATAATATAAAAACACACCTAATTGGTGTGTTTTTATATTTTCTCAATTTCTAATTTAATTATTCTCCCATTATTAAAAAACAAACAATTGTTGCCAAATATCACACAATCAAATGCATTGTCTAATACCCCTTTTAAATATTCAATAAAATCTTCTAAATTTCTTAATCTTAATTTATTCACTTCGTCTTTTTCTCTTATTTTACCATATCCAAAGTCATGAT
>CAQFKO010000045.1 GCA_948787875.1 uncultured Eubacteriales bacterium | reverse complement strand
TTTAAATTATTGGATTACTTATAATTAGTTTGTTTAAACACAATTTTAAAATGCTGTTTTAAAAATCTTGCTAAAAATTAATTTATAAGATATAATTATAAAGTAAGGAGATTTTATGAAAGAGCCATTAGTTGCAATTGTGGGCAGACCAAATGTGGGCAAGTCTACACTCTTTAACAGAATTGTAGGAAAAAGAATTTCTATTGTTAACGACGAACCCGGCGTTACTCGCGATAGAATTTTTTCTCATGCCACTTGGCTTGATAAGGGCTTTACCTTAATTGATACCGGCGGAATTGATCTTGAAAAAGACGATGAGATTGGACTTGGTATTGTTAAGCAGGCAAAAATTGCTATCGATATGGCAGATGTAACACTTTTTGTTGTTGACGGAAAGGCGGGGCTTACCAGCCAAGACAGAGATGCACTAACTGTTCTTAGAAAGTCTAACAAAAAGATATTGCTTGTTGTTAACAAAATTGACGAATTTGACGAAATGATTAAATATGAATATTATGAACTTGGGCTTGGTGAGCCGTTTTTGGTTTCTTCTATTCATGGAAAGGGCGTCGGCGATTTGCTTGATGCGATAATTGACTGTTTTGACGGTTTGCAACAAGAAGAATCAGATGACGGTGTTATAAAAATTGCAATTGTGGGAAAACCTAATGCAGGGAAGTCTAGCATTATTAACAAAATGATTGGGGAAGAAAGAGTTATTGTTTCTAATGTTGCAGGAACAACTCGTGACTCGATTAATGTACCGTTTAAGTATAACGGAAAAAAATATTCGCTTATCGATACCGCAGGAATGCGAAGAAAGAGCAAGATTGAAGACGAAAGCGTGGAAAGATATTCCATAATAAGAAGTCTTGATGCCATCAAAAATGCTGATGTTGTTATTCTTATGATAGATGCCAGCACAAAAATTTCTGACCAAGACCTTAAAATCGCAAGTTTTATTGAAGAGCAAAGCAAACCTTCGGTTGTTGTTATGAATAAGTGGGATCTTATTGACAAAGAAACAAACACAATGGTAAGGTTTGAAGAAGAACTTAAAAATGAACTTGCCTTTATGCCTTATTTTAAGTCGGTATATCTTTCTGCCTTAACAGGCAAAAGGTTAGAAAAACTTATGCCTGCTATTGAAGAGGTTATTGCAAACAGCAACAAAATGGTTAAGGCGGGTGAACTTAATGATGTGCTTCAAGATGCTTTTAGAATAAAAGCACCTGTTACAAAAAACAACAAAAAACTCAGAATATTTTATACTACGCAAACGGGCACAAACCCACCTACATTTGTGCTGTTTGTGAATGATACTTCACTTATGACAGACAATTATTTAAGGTATTTGGAAAATAATTTAAGACGGGCTTTTGATTTTACGGGAACTCCGATACGAATTAAGCTTAAATGCAAAAATGAAAAAGATTTATAGGAGAAAGATATGACTTGGTGGCAAGTTTTGTTGGTAATTGTTATTTCGTATTTCTGCGGAAATATATCTTTTTCCAGAATAATTTCTCACAAAAAAAATGCAGACATTACCAAAATGGGCAGTGGAAATCCGGGCTCAACCAATGTGCTGAGGCAATTTGGCTTTAAGTTTGGTGCGGTGAATTTGCTTCTTGATATGTTAAAGGCGTTTATTCCGGCAATTGCTTGCTTCTATATTTTCAAACAAAGTTATTTAATGCTTTATGTGGCGGGCATTTCAAGCATGATTGGTCATGTTTATCCCGTGGTGTTTAAGTTTAGGGGCGGAAAGGGAATTGCTACCATGATGGGCATATTTTTGGCGGCAAACCCCGTTGCAACTCTTATTATGCTTGCAATAGGCTTTGTGATTTGGGCATTGTTTGAATACGGCGCTGTGGTAAGCATTTTGTGTGTAACTTGTCTTACTGTTATTGAAGGCATAAGACTTAGAACAGTGGTTAGCAGTTTGCATATACATATAATAAGTTTGATTTTGTTTGCTATCTTTCTTTTGACTTGGTATGCACACAGAAAAAATATTTCAAGGCTTTTGCTCGGAAAAGAAAATAAAGCTAGCCTTATCAAAAAAACAAAAAAGAAACTTAAATCCAAAACATATTAATTTTTATTAAGGAGATATTATGAAAACTTCAAAAGTTATACTTAATATTATGTCGGTTGTGTGCTTTATTTACGGTGCGCTCTATATTTTCAGTTTGGTGTTTATTCCTGTGGGCATATATTGCTTTATTGCAGGTCGCAGATTTTCATATAAGGCAGAGCATTTGCAAGATGTGTTTTTTATGAATAACATCATTTTCAGAAACTATGTTATTTTTGCAAGCATATTGTGTTTTCCGTTTGGGCTTTTGTCGATTATTCCTTATTATATTTTGACCAGCAACAAAATAAGTGTTCAAAATGTTGAAGATCAAAATAGCGCTGAGCCTGTTGAAATAAAAACAGAAGAGGTTAAGATTGAAGAAACAGCTTCAACCAATACCGAAGAAACTTTGACAGAAAAAAAAGAAAAGTTTGAAAAACTTAAAAAGTTTAATGAAAAGGGGCTTATTACCGATGACGAGTTAGAACAAGCCCGAGTTCAGCTTTTTGGAAAAGAAGATAAATAATATCAAAATAAATCCTGCAATTAATGCGGGATTTTTATTTTGAAAAAAAATTTTATTTGTTTGCATATTAAACTTATATGGCTCATATAAATTGACTATAAGACAAATTGGAGGTTTTATGGAAAGCTTTGACATATATAGTGATATTGCAAAAAGAACAAATGGCGATATCTATGTTGGTGTTGTTGGACCTGTAAGAACAGGAAAATCAACATTTATTTCAAGATTTATGCAATCTTCTATTCTTTCTAATATTTCAAATGCTTATGAAAGAGAAAGAACTATTGACGAAATGCCTCAGTCAGGGGCAGGAAAAACGGTTATGACTATGCAGCCTAAATTTGTGCCTGCGGAAGCGGTAACTGTTAATTTTGCTAAGGATATAAGTGCAAAAGTAAGACTTGTTGATTGTGTGGGCTATGCAATCGACGGAGCAAACGGCTTTGAAGACGACGGAACTCCTAGAATGGTTAAAACTCCTTGGAGCGAAGACGAAATGCCATTTACCGAAGCTGCTGAAATCGGAACAAAAAAAGTTATTTCCGAACATTCTACTATTGCGGTTTTGGTTACAACTGACGGCACAATTGCGGGCATTGCTCGTGAAAGCTATGTTCCTGCCGAAGAAAGAGTGGTTAGTGAACTTAAAGCAGAAGCAAAGCCATTTATTATTGTGCTAAATTCAAGAACTCCTGAAACAAGCGAAGTATTGGCTCTTGCTGAGGAATTAAGTCAAAAATACGGCGTATGCGTTATGCCTATGGATATTTCAAAACTTGATGCTTCGGGTATTGAAAACATATTTAAAAGCATTCTTTTGGAGTTCCCTGTAAAGCAAATCAACTTCAAGCTTCCTAAATGGATTATGGCTCTTCCTTATGACGACGAGTTTATAAAACAAATTATGGCAAGCGTTAAAGAAAAATGTGAACCTGTTTCAAAAATGAGAGATTATGAAACTTTGTTCGATTTGTTTGAAAATAACAGCGACCTCAAAACTTTGGAAATTGAAAGCCTTGATTTGTCTACGGGCGAAGTTAATTTTAACATTCCGGTAGACCCAAGCTTGTTTTACAAAACTCTCAGCAAAGAATGTGGCACAGATATCAAAGATGACTATTACTTGCTTTCTTTTGTTAAAGAACTTGTTAAGGCAAAAACCGAATATGACAAAATCAAAACAGCCTTAGATAGCGTAAAAGAAACCGGTTACGGAATTGTTACACCTTCAACAGATGACCTTGTTTTAAACGAGCCTGAAATTATAAACAAAAACGGAAACAGCAGTCTTAAACTTAAAGCAACTGCTCCAAGTTTGCACATTATGCGTGTCGATGTTGAATCCGAAATTTGCCCTGCGGTAGGTAGTTCATCTGAGGGTTCACTTGTGAGCTATATGCTTAGCGAGTTTGAAAACAACAAAGAAGAACTTTGGAACAAAAATATGTTTGGCAAGCCATTTAATGAACTTGTTAAAGAATCTATTGATACAAAACTTTCAGGACTTCCGGAAGAAGTTCAAGTTAAAATGCGCAAAACCCTTACAAAAATTGTTAATGAAAGAAAGGGCGGAGTTATTTGCATCTTATTATAAACTTATTGTAAATGCCAAAAAAATAAGGTATTATGTTTAACATAATACCTTATTTTTATTAGTTGCTGTCTTCATTGTATTTTGCTAAGATTTCTGAGTATTTGTATGGGTTTTTGATTGCCGAATTTGATTCAAGCATTGCATCGCGTCCCATAGACCACATAGAAACCATTCCATAGTTGTGAACTATTGCGTCTTCAACAACAGTGCTTGCCATTGATGTAGTAAACACAGGATAAAGGTTGCTTTCGTATCCTATTGAGAAGGTTGCACCGAGTTTTAAGTATGCTTGGTCATCTGTAAGTTCATAACCATAATTTTGATAAATTAGTTTAAGCTGCATAAGTGCATTGTCCATGGCTCTTACAGATGCTGTTCCATAATCTTCGTCGGCTCTTACACCTGTTCCGTAACACATTGTCATAGAGTTAATAACGGTTACATCGACACCAGCATCAAGATATGCTTTTATAATTTTGATTTGTTTTTGATCCCAACCATATGGCATAATCGGAATGGTAAGAGTTATTTCTACATTGGTTTTGTCTTGAACTGTTTTGATAGCTCTTGCATTTATTATATTTTGATTTTCGTCTTGGTTAGACTCTTCAATATCAAGGTCCATTCTTTTAAGTTCGTAAGTTCCGATAACATCTAAGTAAAAGTTTTCAAGAGCATTTTGATTTTGTGTAACTTTCCAAGGAGCATTTCCTGCTTGTCCGCCGATAGATATTGCAAAGTCACCGCCCTTTGCACGAAGGTTGATAAGAGATTTTACAATTCCGTTATATTGAGCTCTGTCTGAGCCATTTTTGCCAAGTGAGCCATAGCCACCCCAGCCCCAATTAATGTTTCCGTCCGAAGCTATCGGATTTTGTTGGTCTGGTTGAATAAACCCAAGGTTATAATATCTTAGCCCCGATTTATCATAGAGTTTGCCTAAGTCAGGAGCACCGTTAAGGCTGTATGTGCTTGTTGGATTTACCCAAGACGACATATCTATAAACGGTGCGGCAAGTCTTACCGGCCAACCGCTTCTTGAACTTTTGTTTTCGGGACTTGTGATTATTTGATGCGAAATTATTGGGAAGCAAAATATTAAGATTAGTGAAAGCAGAGTAAGTACTCCCATTACAGAAAAAATCGGAATATACCTTCTTTGGAATGGGGAAAGATTTTTGAATTTATTCATTTTTTACCTCATAGATTTAATAATTTTAGTTTGTGACACTATTCAAATAATATACAAATATTTTTAACTAAATTAATTGTTTCTATTCAGTTATAAGTTTGACATTATCGCCACATATTATTAAAATTAGATATGAGGTAAAATTATGATTATTATGTTTGTTAGGCACGGAGAAGCCAAAAATGATAAACTTACAAAGTTTGGAAAACTTCAATGCAAGTTGGCTGTTAAAGATAAAGAAAAATTCAAATTCGCAAAAATTTATTCGTCACCGGCAAACAGGTGTGTAAAAACAGCCAGATATTTTCAGAATAAATATAAAATTCCACTTGATATTTTGTATAATTTAAAAGAAAGGGAACTGCTTAAAACCGCAAATCCTCAAAATGAGCATGAGCAAGAGTGGTATGACAATTATCTTAATCCGGAATATTCTTCAAAAGACCCTGAGGGTTGCAAAGAATATTTGACACGCAATTTTGTTGAGTTTAAAAAGATTATTGATGAACATCTTGATTCGCAAGAAAATGCAATTATTGTTGCGCATAGCGGAACGCTTTATGCTTTGGCGGCTTATGTTAATGGAATTGCAAAGGGCAAAAATATTACTTGGCTAAGAATTGCCAATTGCAGCAAGGTTTATTTTGAAATTCCCGATAAGGTGAAATAATGACTCAAATTTTTTGTGATGCGAATATTGTTGCACTAAATGACTCTGAAAAAAGTTTAGAGGCATTTTTTGTGAATGACGAAAATTTTGTTTTTGTGGGAAAAAACAGTGAGGTCAAAAGTCTTAAAACAAAGGCGGTAAAGCTTTTAAGTCTTGACGGCAAGCTTGTTTTGCCCACAATGTTTAAACTTGATTTTGAACTTTTTAAAGAAGCTTGTGGCTATGAAAATGCCAAAAAAAGTTTAATTACAGGCAAAAATTTAAAGGCAAGCGAAAATTCCGATAACGGTTGCGATTATAAAATTTGTTTAAAAGTTTTTAAAGATTTTCAAAAAACTTGTTTGGAAAATGGTATTACAACTGTTTGGGCAAGAATAAAAAGCAAGAAAGAGTTTGAAACTTGGCAAAAAATCGCCGAAGAAAATCAAATAAAAATGGAAGTTATTGGGCTTATTGATTTTAGGTCTGCTAAATTTGTTATGGACGAAAATTGCAGGTCTTTCAGAAAATATAAGGGCGGGTTTAGGCTTGGTGGTTACACAGTTTGTTTGGACGGAAAGTTGTCGCAAAAAAAGGCATGGCTAAGTAAACCTTACAAGCATTCCCGTGGATTTTTGGGATATAACGAAATTGTTGACGAAGAACTTATTTTCATAATAAAAACCGCGCTGGAAGAAAAAAAACAACTTATTGTTGAGGCGAACGGCGATAGGGCAATTGAACAGTTTTTTAACTGCTTTGACCTTGCAACCGAAAAAAAAGATCTTGAAGACAATTACAAAATTTTGGTTGAGTGCAGCGGACTGATTTCAAAAAAACATCTGATTGATTTTCAAGTTAAAAATATTGGTGTAAGGTTTAATTATAAAGATTTGTTTGAAAATTATTTTGATATAAAAAAGTTTATAGGAACAAAAAGAACCAATCAAATGCTCAATATCAATAATTTTTTAAACAGTGATATAAAGCTTTTGTTGGAACTATTTGATTATAATGTTTTTGAAACTATAAA
>CAQFKO010000044.1 GCA_948787875.1 uncultured Eubacteriales bacterium | reverse complement strand
GAGCTTATAAAAATAATTTCTGAAAAATATAATATATCAGAAAATGCAGATATAAACAATTTATGGGTTGACAAAAACTTCAATTATCTATAAAATTAAATAGAGAGGTAAGAATAATGGCAATTAATGAATTAAACTTGGGAATAACCGAGGGAACAAAAAATAATTTGAGCATATATGTTCATATTCCTTTCTGTAATTCAAAATGTGCATATTGTTCGTTTGTTTCTTTTATCGGTTCTGCGGAAGATAAAAAAAGATATTTTGACGACCTTATAGCAGAAATCAAAATGCAAGCAAAAAATTACAGCCCTTATTATTCTGTTTCCAGCATATATATAGGTGGGGGAACGCCATCTTGCCTTGACTATTATTATATAAGAGATTTGTTATCTTGCATTTACAAAAACTTTGCAGTAAAAAATTCGGCTGAAATCACAATAGAAATCAATCCAAATTCTTTGGAAAAAAACAAAATCCGCGAATATGTTTTATCGGGCGTAAATCGTTTTAGTATCGGGCTTCAATCAATAGCTCCAAAAATTTTGGAAACAATGGGAAGAACTCACAAAGCGGAAGACTTTGAAACCGCTGTTAAAACCATTCGCGAATTCGGAATAAAAAATATCAGTGCTGATATAATTATTGGTTATCCGGGTCAAAAGCTTCAACAAGTAAAAGAAACCATTTCGTATTTGCTCAAACTTGAAATTCCACACATTTCTGCCTATATGCTTCAAGTTGAAAAAGATACAGCCCTGAAAAAGCTTGTGGATAATGGCTCGCTGGGCTTGCCAGAAGAAGATTTGGTTATATCTATGTATGAAGAAGTGGTTAATATGCTTACAGCTGCGGGTTATGAGCGTTATGAATTATCCAACTTCGCAAAGCCAACCTACAAATCTTATCACAACCAAATTTATTGGAACAGAAAAGACTATCTTGGTTTTGGCTTGGCTTCTCATTCATATATAAATGGAACAAGATTTGCAAACACAGAAAACATTAACGAATATGCCGATATTATTGAAAATAAAAAAGAACTTCCGATAGCACACTCAAAAACTCTTGACGAAAAAGAAAAAAAGGAAGAAATTGTTATGCTTTCGCTAAGAACTGCGGAAGGGCTTGACTTAGAGGCATATAAGCAAGAATTTAACGAAAACTTTTTGGCAAAGAAAAAAGATATATTATCAGACTTTATCAAAAACGGCTTTTTGATTTTAACAAAAGACAACAAACTTGTATGCACAGACAAAGGTTTTATGGTTTTAAACAAAATAATATTAGACCTTGTCAGCTAAAAAATAATAAATTACAAAAACAAGCATAAAAACTGCTTGTTTTTTTATTATTTCAAAAAAGTTGTCACAAACAGTTGACTTTAAGCCTTAGCAGTAATATTATATACAGTGTTAGCACTCAAATTATTTGATTGCTAAAAAATGTGAATATTTCTGCAAAATAAAGTCTATAATACTAATGAGGTTAAAATGGATTTAAGTGAAAGAAAAAAGAAAATTTTGAGTGCAGTTATAGAGATAAATGTTAAAAACAAAAACGCAGAAGCAGTTTCAAGCAAAAAACTTCAAGAAGAATATTTGCCTAAACTCAGTTCCGCAACCATCAGAAATGAACTTAATGCACTTGAAGAGATGGGGTATCTTACACACTTGCACACATCTTCGGGCAGAGTTCCAACAAAAGACGGTTATGAAAAATACATAAACGAACTTATGCACGAAACAAGGCTTTCTGCCAAAGAAAAGGAAACTATAAAATCAAACTTTTCAAATAAGCTTCTTAACATAAAAGATATTATAGACCGATCCGCAACCACAATTTCAAAGGCAACAAACTATACTTCAATTGTTTATTCGGGTCCATCGAACAATGCAATTATCAAAGATATCAAGCTTTATCCCGTTAGCAATACAACTCAACTTGTTGTGGTGGTTACAAATGAAAAGGTTATTAATGAATTGGCTTATCTTGGAAATTCCAACGAAAATGACCTGAAAGCCGCCGCAGATATTTTAAAAGAGCTTTTTGAAAACAAGCCTCTGTCTATGATTAAAGACAAAAGCATTTTAGACAGCGTGGTAACCGCCGAACTTCAAAAATACAAAATTGTTTTTGATAAAGTATTGGAGATTATTGAAGCCAACCAAACAAACAACAGGGAAACGCTCAGCATTGCAGGAAAAGAAAAACTTATGGATTATCCTGAGTTTAACGACATTCAAAAGTTCAAAAAAGCGGTAACAGTTTTTGAAGATTCAAATAATATATTGCCACTTATAAAATCGGGCGAAAATTTGGAAGTTTCAATAAATATCGGAAGTGACGACACAGGGCTGGAAGATTGTTCGGTTGTTACAATGTCTTGCAACATAGGCGGAGAAACAAAAATAACTGCCGGTATTATCGGACCAATGAGAATGGACTACCCAAAAGCCGTGTCGGTGTTAAAAGAAGTTGCCGAAACCATTGAAAATGTGCTAAAAGACGAAGGAGATATATGATGAGCGAAAACACAAAACAAAACGAAAAATGCAAAGCTTGCGACAAAGGAGAAAAAGAAAAAGAGCATAAATGTTGCAAACATAATAGTTCTGATTGCAAAGAGCATGAACAAAAACTGATTGAGCAAGAAGAAATTATAGCAAAGCTTCAAGCAGAATCAGAAGAAAACAAAATCAAAGCTGCGCAATATTTAAACACTGCGTCATATTACAAAAATGAAGCAGAAACTTGCAAAAAAGATTTTGAAAGATTTAAAGAAAGAAACAAAAATATCGAATCGGAAGCAAAAAAGAATGCTAGTGAGGTTGTTGCAAAAAAGCTTCTTCCGATATTAGATAACTTTGACCAAGCCATATCACAAGTTGATGCTGAGGTTATGAGGGGATTTGTAATGATTTATTCGTCTCTTCAAAATGTGCTTAGTGAACTAGGGCTGGTTGAAATAGTTTGCAAAAACGAAAAGCTTAATCCCGAACTTCATAATTGCATAAGTGCAGAAACAACCGAAAAAGAAGAGCTAGATGGAATAATAGCTCAGGTTTATCAAAAAGGCTATAAGTTTGCCGAGTCTAACGAAATAGTAAGACCGTCAACTGTAAGCGTCTACAAATTCAATCAGTAGACTATAAAAATCGCTAATCTAACTTGCAAAAGCCCAAAAAGCAAAATTACGGCAAAGCCGAGAAAATAAAAGGAGAAATATTTTATGGGAAAAATTATTGGAATTGACCTTGGAACAACAAACTCATGTGTATCTATCATGGAAGGAGGCGAACCAACGGTTATCACAAATGCAGAAGGAAGCAGGACTACACCTTCTGTTGTAGGATTTACAAAAGACGGGGAAAGACTTGTTGGTCAAGTTGCAAAGCGTCAAGCAGTTGCAAATCCTGAAAACACTATTCGTTCAATTAAAAGCAAAATGGGTGAAAACACCACAGTAAACGCAGGCGGAAAAGCATATACTCCTCCTGAAATTTCAGCAATGATATTATCAAAACTTAAAGCTGATGCAGAAAAATATCTTGGAGAAACAGTTACCGAAGCGGTTATCACTGTTCCTGCTTACTTTAACGACTCTCAAAGACAAGCAACAAAAGACGCGGGCAAAATTGCAGGTCTTGATGTAAAAAGAATTATCAACGAGCCAACAGCTGCCGCTCTTGCTTATGGATTAGACAAAGTTCAAGACCAAGACGGTCAAAAAATCTTGGTTTATGACCTTGGCGGCGGAACTTTTGATATTTCCGTGCTTGAAATTGCAGACGGTGTTTTCCAAGTTCTTGCAACAGGCGGAAACACACATCTTGGTGGCGACAACTTTGACCAAGTAATTATCGACTACCTTGTAGATGAGTTCAAAAAATCAGATGGTATTGATCTTTCAAAAGACAAAATGGCTGTTCAAAGACTTAAAGAAGCAGCAGAAAAAACAAAAATTGAACTTTCTTCTCTTAACCAAAGTTCTGTTTCATTACCATTCATTTCAGCAGATAGTACAGGTCCAAAACATCTTGAAATCAACATCACTCGTGCTAAATTTGAAAGCATGATAGAAGACTACATCAATGAAACTATTGACCTTACCAAAAAAGCTCTTGCAGACAGCAAACTTTCAATTAATGATGTTGCAAAAATCATTATGGTAGGCGGTTCAACAAGAATCCCTATGGTTATCGAAAAAGTAAAAGCATTTATCGGCAAACAACCATTCACAGGAATTAACCCTGACGAATGTGTTGCAATCGGTGCAGCTATTCAAGGCGGTGTGCTTGCGGGCGATGTAAAAGATGTGCTTCTTCTTGATGTTACACCTCTTTCTCTCGGAATTGAAACAATGGGCGGAGTATTTACAAAACTTATTGATAAAAACACAACAATTCCAACCACAAAAACACAAATCTTCTCAACAGCTGCCGACAATCAACCTGCTGTTGACATTCATGTTCTTCAAGGCGAAAGAGAATTTGCAGCAGACAACAAAACTCTTGGAAGATTTGAACTTACAGGCATAGCTCCTGCACCAAGAGGAATTCCTCAAATCGAAGTTAAATTCGATATTGACGCAAACGGCATTGTTCATGTGTCTGCAAAAGACCTTGGAACAGGCAAGTCACAAGATATAACAATTACAGCGTCATCAAATCTTTCTGATGCCGACATTGACAAAGCTATCAAAGAAGCTGAAATGTATGCAGAAGAAGATAAAAAGAGAAAAGAAGTTGTTGATACAAAAAATAATTTAGACCAAATGATTAACAGCATTGAAAAAGTTTTGAAAGAAAGCGGAGATAAGATTTCGGAAGAAGACAAAACAAAACTTGAAGAGGCATTAAACAAAGCAAAAGAAACTTACAAAACCGCAAGTGATGCAGAAACATTAAAAACAACTCTTGAAGATTTAACAAAAGTTTCTAATGAAATATTTACAAAACTTTATCAAAACGCAAATCCTAACGCAGGGGCAAACGGCACAGATAACAACTCAGATAATAGTGGCAATGCTGACCCAAACAATTTTAATGATTACACAACAAAATAGTGCAAAACGCAATATTTTAACAAAAATTTATCAAAAATTGCAAATAATTGCAGTTTTTAACAAAACTATCAGACAGTAAAATAATTGCTGTCTGTTAGTTTTTGAGAGGAAATATGGCAAAAAATTATTACGATATTTTAGGCGTAAGCAAATCCGCTTCCGACGACGAAATAAAAAAAGCTTATCGTTCATTAGCAAAAAAATATCACCCCGATTTAAATCCAGGAAATGCCGAAGCTGCCGAAAAGTTAAAAGAGGTCAATGAGGCATTCAGTGTGCTTTCGGACAAAACCAAAAAATCAAATTATGACACTTACGGCAACGAAAATGGACCACAAGGCTTTGGCGGTGGCTCAGGATTCGGAGGCTTCGGTGGCGGTTTTGGTGGTGGAGACTTCGATTTCGGCGATATTTTCAGCAACATATTCGGCGGTGCTTTTGGTGGTGGTGCAAGAAGAACTTCAAGAGCAAACACCCAAATGCAAGGTGCTGATATTCAAGTTAAAATGCGACTGACTTTTGCAGAGGCTGCTTTTGGTTGCAAAAAAAGCGTAAACTTAACAAGGTCTGAAAATTGTCCTCATTGCAAAGGAACAGGTGCAAAAAACGGAACTTCGCTTGAAACTTGCAAAAAATGCGGAGGTTCAGGTTCGGTCAGAACAACTCAAAGCACACCTTTTGGGCAAATTGTGTCAGAAGGAGTATGCCCTGATTGTCACGGAACAGGAAAACAAATCAAAGAAAAATGTTCAAATTGTAATGGCGCAGGTATCACCAGAGAAAACAGAAGCATTGAACTTAACATTCCGGGTGGCATAGATAGTGACCAAGTTTTAACATTAAGAGGTCAAGGCGAAGCGGGAAGAAATGGCGGTCCTGCTGGTGATATGCAAATTTTAATTCAAGTAGAGCCTCATAAACTTTTAAAAAGAGAAGGGTTCGACATTTATGTTGATGTTCCAATTTCATTTACAGAAGCTTTGCTCGGTGCAAAAGTAAAAGTTCCGGGCATTAACGAAACTCTTGAATTAACCATTCCTGAACTGACTCAAACGGGAACAATTTTAACTCTTAAAGGCAAGGGAACAAAGGTTTTAAACAAAAACAGCTATGGCGACTTATTTGCAAAAGTAATCATAGAGATTCCAAAGTCTTTGTCTAAAAAAGAAAAAGAACTTGCGGAAAACCTTGCAAAAAGCATATCCGGTAATCAATATTCAAAAAAGAAATCTTTTACCGAAAAATTATAAAATTGCTATAAAATCATTTATTTTAGCAGTTTTTTACAATTTAAATATTTAATTAAGTGCAACAAAATTGCACTTTTTTATTATTTTACAAGTCTAGTTGACCTAAACAATAAAATGTATTATAATCTATTCATGAAAGAAAAAAGATTTTATTTTAATGGTCAATTAACTCAAAATTCAACAATCAACCTAGAAGGTGACGAATTTCACCACCTAGCGAATGTTATGAGGGCAAGAGTGGGAGACAAACTATGCCTTATAAACGGAGATGGCAATTTTTATTTTTCAGTCATAAAATCAATAAATAAAAAGTTTGCAGAAATAATAATAGAAAAAGCAGAAAAGTCATCAAATGAGCCAAACATAAATTTAACACTTTATCAAGCACTTGCAAAGGGCGACAAACTAAGCTTGATAGTTCAAAAAGCCACTGAAATTGGCGTAAGCGAAATATGCTTATTTGAAAGCAAGTTTTCAGACATAAAGGCCAATACTCACAAAACCGACAGACTAGATACTGTGGCAGTGTCGGCGTCAAAACAATGTGGAAGAGCAACAATTCCTAAGATATTCGGCTGTTTATCAATAAAAGAAATCGCAAGCAAAATCAGCCAATATGACAAATT
The DNA here is from genome assembly GCA_948787875.1 of uncultured Eubacteriales bacterium. GTDB lineage: Bacteria > Bacillota > Clostridia > Christensenellales > UBA1242 > RGIG1681. The sequence continues at coordinate 1,597 of CAQFKO010000044.1, read as the reverse complement.
CATTGTCGCCTATGAAAACGAAGACGGCAAAACTTTGGCTAGCTTGATAAAAAATTTAAGTAATGTCGCAAAAAACATTGCAATTATGATTGGTGCTGAGGGCGGATTTTCCGAAGACGAAATCGTTTTGCTCAAAAACAGTGGGGCAGAAATTGTTTCACTTGGCAAAAGAATTCTTAGAACAGAAACTGCGGCAATAGCCTCAACCGCACTGATTATGCAACTTTTAGACTAATTAAAAAGGAGAACTTATGAAAAGCATAGCAATAATAACACTTGGTTGCAAAGTAAACCAAGTTGAAAGCGAGCAAATCGCCGAAGAGCTTGAAAAATATGGCTATAATGTTTCAATGGGCTTAAATACTGCGGATATTTTTGTAATAAATACTTGTGCGGTAACCAATGAAGCAGAACGAAAATCGCGAAACATTATTTCAAAAGTTCTAAAACTTAATCCAAATGCAAAAATTTATATATGCGGTTGTTCTTCCGAAAACAATCCTGAAAAATTCAATAAAGGCGATTTTGTTAAAAAGATTGTAGGAAACAATGATAAATTACAGTTAGTAAGCGCAATTATTGGCGATGACACAGAAAATATTTGTCCAAATTTTCAAACAAAAACAAATTCAAGAGTAAGCGAAAGAACCAGAGCAACACTTTTGGTTCAAACAGGTTGCAATAATTTTTGCACTTACTGCATCATTCCTTATATTAGGGGAAGAGAAAAAAGTTTTCCTTTGTCAGAAATAGAAAAGGAAATAAAAGTTCTTGAAAAACAAGCAAACGAAATTGTTGTTACCGGAATAAACTTATCTGCTTATGGAAAGGATATAAAGGGCAGTGACGGACTTATAGAAATAGCAAGATTATTTAAAAACTCTCCATCTAGGTTCAGATTCAGTTCTCTTGAAGTTAATGTAATTACCGAAGAATTTTTAAAAGAGTTATCAGAATATAATAATTTTTGCAATCAATTTCATTTAAGTTTGCAAAGTGGTTCAAACAATACTTTAAAATCAATGAACCGCCATTACACAAAAGAAACCTATCTTGAAAAAGTAAACTTAATCAGAAAATATTTTAAAGACGCAGCAATAACAACAGACTTAATTGTTGGCTTTCCAACAGAAACAGAAGAGGACTTTAACGAGACTCATGAATTTATAAAATTGGTAAACTTTGCCGAAATGCACATATTCCCATATTCACTGAGAAACGGAACTGCTGCCGTCAAATTCAAAAATGTAGCAAAAAATGTAGATCAAAGAGTAAAAACAATTACAGAAACTGCTCGAAAAATGAAATATGATTTCATAACCAAAAATTTAAATAAAACTCATGAAGTTATCATTGAAAATCAAAAAAATGGTTACTATCTTGCACATACAAAAAATTATATTTTGTGTTACATAAAATCAAACAAGCAATTAAATTCAAATCAAAAAGTTAATGTTGTTTTAAAAGAAATTTTTGAAGATGGCGCAATTGCTGAAATATTATAATCTTCAAATTTAACAATAAATTTGCATTTTTGAGCAAATTTTAATTAATTTTTAACATTTTTAATACTATTTTGCGTTTTTACTAATTATTT
>CAQFKO010000043.1 GCA_948787875.1 uncultured Eubacteriales bacterium | reverse complement strand
TTTAGACTTTTTGAAAATAAAATATACATATAAAGATTTGTATTTGCTTAACAACAAAGATTTAAGTAATTTGGAGCATGAATCTTTAGACCTTATTCGTGACTGCATTTTTGAAGATGTTGAGTTTGTTTTGGAGAGTTTAAGAATTTCTCCCAGCAAATTTGGCTACAATTATTGGAAAGATGCCGCCTTTATCTTTATTTTAAGCGGAAAAAATCATATAAGGCTTAGTTCGGAAATTTATCCCATAGTTGCCAACAGGCATGGAAAAACCGCAATGTCGGTTGAGCGTGCCATGAGGTTGTGTTTTGAAAATGTGTTATATTATTGTTCAAAAATGGAACCTAACTTTGTGGTTGAATTTTTCAGAAATTTCTTACTACACCCGCATAACAGCACGCTTTTAATAAAAATAGTTGAACTTATTTCTTCCGCAGAATTTCAAAAAAGAAAACAAACTTCATTAAAAAGTTTTAACATTAATTAATTGTTGCATAAAATATAATGTGCAACTTAAAAATATTTCAAAATCAGATATAAAATTTCATTACAAACAAAATAGTGGATTCTATTTTGCTTTTTTGGTGTTCGTTTTAATTGGACTTGCCGTCGGCATAATAATAGTTTGCAGTGGAGATGGTTATATTCACGCACTAACATCAGACAGCAAGGTGCTTTATCATTTTATTAACGGAACGGCAAATTCTTCAAGTATATTTTGGCAAAAGTTTATATATTTCTTCATTCCACTTTTGTTAATTTTTATTATGTCACTAAATTTTTATGTTTCGCTTGCAAGTTTTTTGGTGGTGGCGTATCAATCCTCAATGCTTGTTATAAGTTCTGCGGCAATAATAACACTTTATGGTTTTTCGGGCGTGCTTAATGTTTTATTTTTAATGATGCCTATAAACATAATTTATATTTCTATTTTAATAAGCTTTGCGGTATTTTGCTTATCTAGAAGCAAAGAGGCGCTTAATTGCAAAAACTTTGCTTATGGTATAAACAGTGATTGGTTTTGGTTCAAGCTTGGTTCATGTGTTTTTGCAACGCTTGTTTTGGCGTTTGTTGCGACCATAATTTTACCACTGTTCTTAAAAAATGCAATTTTCATCATTTATTGACAAAATTTTAAAAATTTTTACATAATTTTGATATAACTTACAAATAATAGGTTTAAAAGAGGAGTAATTATGAAAAAACCTATTATTTTTTTAATGATGATTTTATTTACTTTATGCTTTGCATTTGCTCCGGCAGTAAGTGTTAATGTCAATGCGAGTGCAACCAACGCAAAAGAAGAAGGACTTGAACTTTCGGCAAAATCGGGAATTTTGTTAGATGCAACTTCGGGAACAATTATTTTTGAAAAAAATTCTCATGAAAGGCTTCCGATTGCTTCCATGACAAAAATAGCATCACTTTCAATTATTTTTGATGCACTTTCAAAAGGCATTGTGCATGAAAATGATATGGTTAGTGTAACCGAAAATGCCGCAGCGGTAAAGGGTTCATCTGCATTCTTGGACGCAGGTTCAAGATATAAACTTTGCGACCTTATTTCTTCGGTTATCATTGCTTCCGCAAACGACAGCTGTGTGGCCCTTGCTGAATATATTGCGGGAAGCGAAGAAACCTTTGTTTCAAAAATGAATAAGCTTGCGGAAAGCCTTAATCTTGCCGACACACATTTTTCAAACTGTACGGGACTTCCTGCAAAAGAGCATTATTCAAGTGCCTTTGATATTTCAAAAATCTATAAAACCATTGCCGACAATCATTTGTATCACAAATATTCAAAAATTTGGATGGAAGACTTTATGCATCCAAGCGGAAGAAAAACCGGACTTGTTAACACCAACAGATTAATCAAAACTTTTGATGGCATAGAGGGTGGAAAAACAGGCTACACAGATGCTGCAAGATTTTGTTTGACCGCTTCTGCAAAAAGAGGTACAACCAGACTTATCGGCGTGGTAATAGGCGCAAGCGACAGCAAAACCAGATTTGCGGAAATGACAAAACTTTTAAATTATGGCTTTTCTAATTATACAAACAAACTTGTTTTAAATAGCGAAATTCCGATTACTGTAATGAATGTAAAAAAGTCTAAGGACAGACCCGAAGTATATGCTGAGCGTGACTGCACAATGTTTATGTCAAAAACAGACGAAAGAACTTTTACTACCGATTATCAAATTTATGATAAGTCAGCACCGCTTGTTGCCGGAGATAAGGTTGGAAAATTGTTTGTCTTTGACCAAAACAATATGGTTGTAGACGAAATTGATTTGATAGTTAAAAAACCTGTTGAAAAAGAAAAATTCAGTGAAACCTTTAAAAAATTGACTCAGGCTTGGTAAATAAAAAAATAATAAGTCGACATTGTTCGGCTTTTTATTTTTTTGTATAAACTTTGCAAGCATTATTTAGTGCCTTGATAATTTGACTATATCAATTTATTTTGATATAATTTTATTTAGGAGGCAAAGTATGCTTTATCCCGCTTTATTGCAAATGGAATTTGTGCAAATATTGCTCAGTATAGTTGCAACAATAATGGCAATGTTTGTTGCAATGCCGTTTCATGAATTTGCCCATGCGTTTGCGGCAAAACATGAAGGCGACTACACAGCCGTTGCAATGCGCAGATATACGCTTGCTCCTCACGCACATTTTGATTGGAAAGGCTTTTTATTTTTGTTCTTGTTTAGATTCGGCTGGGCAAAACCTGTTCCGATAGATAGCCGAAATTTCAAGCATGGCAAAAAAAGTATGTTTTTGGTTTCCATTGCGGGAGTTCTTACAAACTTATTGCTTGGAATTATATTTTTGTTTATATACATGCTTTTGCTAAGATTTTGCCCTCAATTTTTGTTTAATAATTTATATGGGCAGTTATTGGAAAGATTTTTAACCATTTCGGTATCATTTAACTTTATGCTTGCGTTTTTTAATATTTTGCCGATTTATCCGTTAGACGGTTATAATCTTGTAAGCAGTTTGTGCAAAACCGAAAACAGTTTTTTGGTTTTTATGAAAAGATATTCGTTTATAATTTATTTGCTCTTTATAATAACGGGAGCATACATACTTTATTATGATTATACGGCAGGTCTTTTGATGGACGGGCTAATAAAATTGTTTTCAATAATACTAGGATTTTAACAATGGAAGAAGAATTTGAATTGAATGATAAATCAGAAATTAATGATGGTGAAAATCCCGAGAACATAAACGCGGAAACTTCGCCGATTTTTGATGTGACAAAATTGGATAAAAAGTCACTTGAAATTTTGGAAGAAACAGAAGAGGACGATTATAAGTTTAAGCTAGACCAATTTGAAGGCCCTCTTGATTTGCTTTTGCATTTAATAAAAATAACAAAAATTGATATTTGTGATATATTTTTGTCTGATATAACCGAGCAATATCTTCAATTTATGCAAAATATTGATGACATAGATGTGGAAAAAGCCAGCGAATTTATAAGTATGTCGGCAACCTTGCTTGAAATAAAATCAAAACATTTGCTTCCGCGAGAGCCCGAGCTTTCTGACGAAGAAGACCCTGAGGTTAGGCTTATAAGGCAAATTGAAGAGTATAAATTATTCAAAGAGCAAAGTGAAAAACTTGCGCCGCTTGAAGATGTTTGCAAATTTTACAAGGCACCCGACAGCACTGTTGGTGAGTTTAAATATGAACTTCCCGAAAAGCTTCAAGTTGATGCGCTTATTGCTGCCTTTTCAAACCTTATGCAAAAGGTGACAATTCGAGCAGAAGCCGTTGAAGAAAAAAAGATTGTTAAAGACAGATTTACGGTTGCTCAAAAAATTTCGCAGATAAAAGATATGCTTTTGGAAAGGGTTGAGTTTAAGTTCAGTGAGCTTTTTGAACAGCAAATCACTCGCAGTGAAATAATAAACACTTTTTTGGCTTTATTAGAGCTTTTAAAAAGACAATATATAATGGTTAGGCAAAACGAACTTTTTGAAGATATAGATATCATAAAAAATGCGGACGAGTCTTCAAGATTAACCGAAGAAACCACAAATGAGTATGACGGAGAGTAATATGGAAAACTTAGAAAATATAATAGAGAGCATTTTATTTGTTGCGGGCGAGCCGGTTTTGGTGTCAGACCTTTGCTTTAAATTCAATTTAAAACAAAAAGATATTGACGATGCGGTTGAAAAACTTCAAGAAAAATATAATGGTGCAAGCGGAATAAAACTTTTGAGTTTTAATAAAAAGCTTCAACTTTCAACAAATTCTGATTATGCAGACCAAGTGGCTCTTGTTTTAAACCCAATAAGAGAAAGAAATTTAACAAAGGCAACACTTGAAACCATTGCAATAGTTGCATATAAACAGCCGGTTACAAGAATGGAGATTGAAGAGGTAAGAGGCGTTAATTCTGACTATGCCATTAACATTTTGCTTGAACACAAATTAATTGAGGTTGTGGGTCACAAAGACAGTGTGGGTAAACCTGCAATTTTTGGAACTACCGACGAGTTTTTAAAGCGTTTTAATATTTCTTCAATTTCTGACCTTCCAGACTATAATGAGCTTTTGGAGAATATTCAAAAGATAAGAGAAAATTATTCTGACAGTTTGTTTAACAGAAATATTCCGCCGATTGAAGAAAAGTCCGAAAGCGAAATTGAAAGTGATTTGGATAAACAATTGGAACAAATTGCAAGCTCTGATTTGGCAAATGTTGAATATGAAGAACTTTAAAAAATTTTTTTAATAATTATAAAATTTTTTCACAAACTATAAGTATGAGAAATCTGCTTATAGTTTTTTTTGTTTTGGTGCTGATATTACTTATAATGATTTTTCCAATAAAATCAAGAATGATGGCACACTTTAATTTGCTGAAAATGAAAGGCTATTACAGCATTAAAATTCTGTTTGTAAAAATCTTGTGCGGTATGATTTATATAGATGCCGGAAAGGTTTATATAAGCAATTTGGCGGACGCGATTTCTTCTTCATATAGTTCGCCGTTCATGAAAAAGTTTGCCACCAAGTTGCTCGGAAAAATGGATATAAAAAAAATCGAACTGTTCTTCACGGGCGGTTTTGCTGAAAATTCATTTTCTTCCGCAATTGTGTGTGGCAGTGTTTCGTCGATAGTTTACACGGCGTATAGCTATCTTTCTCAAAAGTATGACAATGTAAAACTTTATAATGATATTAAGCCGACCTTTGGGCAGGATAATTTGGAACTGACCTTTGATATTGTTGTTAGCATAAGTTTTATGCAAGTTTTATCCGCAATTTTCGGAGCGGCAATAGAAACCAAAAAAGAAAGGAGATTATATAATGAAAGATAATTTTAATAACAAGATAGAAGAAGTAATGTCAACGGCAATGAAAAATATTCGATCACTTATTGATGTTGACATTGTTATTGGAAAACCAATAGCAACAACGGCGAGCGTAACAATTATTCCGCTTACAAAGGCAACTGTGGGATTTGTTTCGGGTGGCGGTGAATATTATTCTGAATTAAAAGAAATAAAAAAAGAAACAGAATATCCTTTTGCAGGAGGCTCTGGTGCGGGTTTGAATTTACAACCAATCGGTTTTTTGATAATTGACGGAAAAGAAGTGAGTTTAATAAAAATTGATGCAAAATCAGCAGTCGAAAAATTGATTGAAGCTGTTCCGGAAGTGGCAAAATTTTTATCTGAAACTTTTGGGAAGAAAAAATAATATGGAAAAATCAATCAAAAATACATCAATTTGCGGAAAAATCTGGGCATTTTTGCAGATTTTAATGCTAGTTTGTGTTTTTGTCATTCTTATGTGTTTTTCTGATTTTGGCATGGTGGCAAGCGCCTCAGCAAAAAAAGTTCCGCCTTTAACAAGTGCAGAAGGTATGGCAACCATTGAGGCTTCTACGGGAAGATTGCTTTATGCAAAAGACGAAAACAAAAGACTTCCTATGGCAAGCACAACAAAAATAATTACAGCCATTGTTGCAATTGAAAGCGGAAAAGACCTTGACCAAAAACATGAGATTCCAAAAGAAGCCGTTGGCATAGAGGGTTCAAGCATATATTTAAAAAAAGGCGAACATTTAACTTTAAGAGAACTTTTATATGGTCTTATGCTTCGCTCGGGAAATGACAGCGCTGTTGCAATTGCGATTATTGTTAGCGGAAGTGTAGAAAATTTTATAAACAAAATGAATTCTTTTTGTTTAAATCTCGGCTTACAAAATACTCATTTAGTTACCGTTAATGGCTTGCATGACGACAACCACTATACAACGGCATTGGAGCTAGCAAAAGTTACTGCTTATGCAATGAAAAATCAAACCTTCAAAACAATAGTTTCTAGCAAAGAAAAAGTTATTGATAATGAACTAGACAAAAAATACAAAATCAGGCTTTTAAAAAACAAAAATAAACTTTTAAAGAATATGTCTGATGCAGACGGCGTAAAAACAGGCTATACAAAAAAGGCGGGAAGATGTTTTGTTGGAAGTGCAACAAGGGGCAATATGCAGGTGATTTGTGTTGTGCTTAATTGTGTGCCGATGTTTGAAGAATCTGCTAATTTAATTGAAAAAGCTTTTTATGAATATAAACTTGTAAAACTTCTAGACAAAGGTGAGGTTACAAAATATTCCGGCGAAAATAAAAAAGCAGTCGGACTACCTCTTGCAATAAAAGAAGATGTTTACTATCCGCTAAAACTCGATGAGCTTAGCAAGGTCAAAGGCAATGTTGTTTATGATCAAAAGCCACTTGTTTCAAGTGAAAATTTGCAAAGTGTTGCAACATTTAAAATTGAGTTGGAAAATAACTTGATTTTTTCTGAAAAACTATATACTATATTCATAGAGGAAGAAACTAATTTTGAAGATATTCTAAAAAAGATTATTGAGAAATTTTAGTTCAAAAGAAAAATGAGAATAAACAAATTTTTAGCCGGCACAGGTCTGGCGTCAAGAAGAAAGTGCGAGCAGTTCGTGCTTGAAGGAAGAATAACTGTTAACGGCAAGGTTGTATCAAACCTTGCCTTTGATGTGTCTGAAAAAGATAATGTAAGAGTGGACGGAAAAAGGGTAACTCTTCCAACAAAGTTTACTTATATAATGATGCATAAACCAAAGGGCTATTTAACAACAGTTTCCGACGACAGAGAGCGAAAAACTGTTATGGAATTGTTGCCCGATAATTACAAAAATTTAATGCCGGTCGGCAGACTCGATTTTAATTCAGAGGGTCTGTTGCTTTTTACCAATGACGGAGAAATTGCTCAAAAGATAACAAGACCAAAACACGAAGTTTCAAAGCTTTATTCGGTTAAAGTTGAGGGCGAAGTAACAAAAGAAGATGTAAAAAATATGCAAAGCGGTGTTGAGCTTGTTGACGGAACAAAATTTAAGGAATGCGAAATACGAATAAAAGAAATCAAAAACCGCAAAACATCTCTTGAAGTGGTGTTAAAAGAGGGCAAAAATCGTGAAATCCGCAAAATTTTTGATAAATACAATTATAATGTAATTTTTCTTAAAAGAGTTGCAATTGGCGAAATCAGATTGGGCGGACTAACCAGAGGAACGGTTAGACCTCTTAGACCATCTGAGCTGGAATATTTGAAATCTTTATAAAACAAAATTTTAATAAAATATTTTTAAAGGTGAAAGTATGAAGGTTTGTGTTATCGGTGGCGGAGCGGCAGGAATGCTTTGCGCAACATTAATTGCAAGAAAAGGTCACAGTGTTTCTTTGTTTGAAAAAAATGAAAAGCTCGGAAAAAAAATTTATATAACCGGCAAAGGAAGATGTAACGTAACAAATGCAACTGTCGGCGAAGAATTTTTGAAAAATGTTGTTAACGGAAAAAAGTTTGTTATGGGCGCGGTAACAAGGTTTAACTCAGTAGATACGCGTGCATTTTTTGAAGACTTGCAAATTCCGTTAAAGGTGGAAAGAGGTAACAGAGTTTTTCCCGAAAGTGATAAATCCAGCGACATAATAAAGGGTTTAGAACGTGCAATGAAATGGGCGGGCGTTTGTGTTAACCTTAATTCAAATATTGAAAAAATAATAACGGAAAACGGTTTGGCAACGGCAGTTGTTGTGGGCGGAAAACAAATTAATTTTGATGCGGTAATTGTTGCTACAGGAGGATTAAGTTATCCGTCAACGGGCTCAACGGGAGACGGCTATGAATTTGCAAAAGCTGTCGGGCATACAATTATAACGCCTGTTCCCGCACTTTGTGCGATTGATTTAAAAGGCTCTGAACTTGAAAAAGTGGAAGGGTTAAGTTTAAAAAATGTAAGACTTTCTGCCAAACAAAAAGATAAGGAAAAGCCGGTATATGTTAGCGAAATCGGCGAAATGCTTTTCACAAAAAACGGAATTTCTGGTCCGATTGCACTATCATTATCAAGTTACATAAACAGACTAGATTTAAATGCTGTTGAACTTTTTATCGATTTTAAACCGGCACTTTCAATAGAAACGCTTTTGCTTAGAATAGACAGAGATATTGCTTCAATGGGTGCTAAGCAAGTTTCAACGCTTTTAGAAGGGCTTCTGCCAAAATCTTTGTCGCAAATTTTTGCAAAGCGCTTAAAGGTCAACTTAACAATGAAAGCCAATCAAATGAACAAAGAACTTAGAAAAAATCTTGCCGTATTGCTCAAAAATTTTCAAATAATTCCAAAAGTGCTTGAAGGTTTTAATTCTGCGGTGGTAACTGCGGGAGGAATAAACTTAAAAGAAATCAATCCAAAATACATGAAAAGCAAATTTGTGAATAACTTATATTTTATTGGAGAGGTTTTAGATATAGATGCATTAACGGGCGGATTTAATTTGCAGTTGGCATTTTCAACTGCCGCAACTTGTGCAAGTGATTTTAAAGATATAAATTTTTAAGGAGAAAAATATGCTGTTTGTTTTAGCATTTATAATATTGTATTTGCCTTTAACAATAATTTATCCAACAAAGGTTATCGGCAAAAAAAATCTGCCCAAAAAGAAAAGGTGCATTGCAACAAGCAATCACTACACAAATATCGACCCCATTCTTTATGATATAAAACTTGTAAAAAAATTTCATTTTTTGGCAAAGGTAGAACTTTTTAAAAACAAGCTTTTGGGTTGGTTTTTAAAAAAATGTGGCGGAATTCCCGTAGACAGAGAAAATGTCAGTCCAAGTTCTTTTAAAGAAACAA
>CAQFKO010000042.1 GCA_948787875.1 uncultured Eubacteriales bacterium | reverse complement strand
TAATAAGATTGGTGCTTTTGGTAAATCAGCATGGCAGTGCAAAAAAATATTCGGTGGTAAAACTTTGGACAACATACGAAGTTGAGGAAGAAGCCGAACGCGCCACAAAGCGTTCAAAAACCCAAGAATTAAAAACATACAGAGTAATTGGCGGACTGATGTTGTTTTTAACCATAATACTCTCTGTTTCAATAGTTCAACGCGTGGTCAGTGGCGGGCCAACAACCTACTCTTCTCTAATGATTTATATGACCGCAGCCTACACATTTTACAAAATAATAATTTCAAGCCTAAGGTTTGCAAGAAATCGAAAACATACAAACTATTATATTCAGTGTTTTCAAAACATAAACCTTGTTGATGCGGGCGTTTCCGTATTCGCGCTTCAAGCCGCACTTTTAAGACAATTCGGCGGAGGTCAAGACTACTTTGTTTCAAACGCTATTGTAGGAATTCTTATTTGTGCGTTTATAATAGCAATCGGGCTTATAATGATAATAAAAGGCTCACTTGCAATAAACAAACTTACACAATCAAAAGAAAAGTCCGAAAAAAACAATGTTTGATTTATAAATTGCTCAATTTTGGGCAATTTTTTATTTGATAAAATATATGTTAGTGATATAATAAATTTATAATTTCGGAGGAAAACATGGAACCATACATTCACAAAGTTCAGTATTACGAAACAGATAAAATGGGAATAACTCACCATTCAAATTACATAAGATTTATGGAAGAAGCAAGAGCCGCATTTTTGGAGCAAATAGGTTACAGCTATCACAGAATGGAAAGTGAAGGCTTGGTTTCGCCAACAGTAAGTGTAAACGTAGAATATAAAAAACCAACCACCTTTAACGATATTATCAAAATCGAAGTCGAAATACAAAAAGTAACCGTTGTTCGTTCTTTCTGGAACTACAAAATGTCTGTTAATGACGAAGTTGTTTGCCTCGCCACAAGTTCGCATTGCTTTATAGATAACAATGGTAGACCCATTTCTTCAAAAAAAGCAAGCCCGGCTTTGCATGAACTATTAACATCTTTGGCAAAAGAACAATAAAAATAACCTCACCCATTGCGGTGAGGCTTTTTTATAAACTTTCATTTTTTTTCAATTTGTTCGGTTTTTTGGGAAGAACTCTTTGCGCTTTTAAGCCACCTAAACAGCCCATAGCTGTCATTAAACAAAAATATACAAAAGCTCACAAGTGTAGGCAAATTTCCAAGCCCATAATTTATAACAGACATAGTCCAAAGAGAAATAAGCACAAAGTCATTTAAAATATAACCTATTGCATAATATGGGCTTCGTCTGAAAAGCAAATAAGACGCACCCACCGAAGTCACAATAGAAATAGTGCTTATAATAAGTTGGTTTGTGTTAAGTGCCCAAAGCAAAAAATATGCACCAACAGTTATAACCGCAATCGCAATAAAAAGAAAGCCATATTCTTTTGCGGAAACTTTGTTGATAACAACAATATCCCTGTTTTCACTGCTTCTATTTTTAAACCAAGACACAATAGAAGAAATGCAAACCGGCAAAGTCACAAAAACACAAATAAGAACTTCGCCCCAATAGTGCAATGTTGCAGAAAGCACGCCGTAAATTATTAAAAATATAATATTGATAACAGGAGCATATACCAGCCCTTTTGAAACCGCCAAAACCGAAATTATTCCTATAACAGAGTTAACAAGCGACAGCCAATTTTTTTCTTCCGAAAACACAAAGCACAAAACAACCGCAAGCAAACTTACAAAAAGCATAACAATTTCATACCATTTCCAACTTTTAAACAGTCTCATCATTTTTAACCTCGCAATCAAAATCTTTCTCTTTTAAATCAAACTTGTCCAACCCACACTCTTGTTTGTTTTTCCTTTTTTTCACAAGCCTTACAATCAGCGAAACCAAAACAAACAAAAGCATAACAATTTCGCAAACAATGGCAAGAGGAGAAAATACAAAAATGTCATAAATAATCCAAAGAACACTCACAATGATTCCACAAATATTATAAACAAAAATATTTTTTTGCCAAACAGAAACAGTATAAAGTATGGTTGCAAAAACCGAAAACAAACTTAAAAATCCGCTGTATGTAACAAAGGCAAGCACCGAGCAAATTAAAATCAAAAACGAAAGAATAATCCAATCTTGTGCAGAAATTGTTTTATCATTTTCTTTTTTGTTTTGAAACAAAAATATAATGTTTCTAAGTATCGCCACACCAACCATTGCAAGCCCCGACCAAGCGGCTAAAAAAACATAGGATAGTCCATTAGCTATTAGCGACAAAAAGCTGTAAATCAAAAGTTGTTTACGCTTTTTAACGGCATAGCTTAGCATAATAAACAAATAATTTATAACCGCAAAAATTTGCGAAAATACAAATAACATAAGTTCCCTCAAAAATAATAGCTTAAATTAAACACAATTATTATAGCACAAAAAATAAGTCTATTCCAAATAAAATGCAAAATTATTCAATAGCCGAAAGTTGCAAAAACTTATCTTCGGAAAAACCTTTAACTTGCTTTATTATTTTATGTTTAGTTTCAAACAAACTGTCTACCGTATTTGCAATCAGTTCTAAATTTTCAAAACTTTCAACAACTTTTCTAAACTCTTCATCTTCTTTTGCCGTTTCAACAAAGCCCAAATAACTGCTAGCCTGCTTAATATTTTGAAATTGCTTTAACTTTTTTATCAAGTCAATAATCTTAACAATATCTTCGTCCAAAACATTTTCTTTTATTAAAATAGAAATATCTGTGCAAAGCTGAGCATAGTTTTCATCACCCAAAAACTCAACCAAGCCCAAAATATCATTATTCATATAAAACTTTTTAAGCTCGCTCATATGTTCAACAAAAAAGTCACCCAAAATAGGAAAAACCGCTTGGTAACTATTTTTAAACCCATCAGCATTATTATAATCAAAAACCTTTCCGCAAGCTTTTGCCCTGCAATATCTGGCAAAAAAGTCCGTCAAAACCTCATCAATCTCAGTTCCGCAAACTTGCCTTCTTTGATAATCAAAATAAGACAGTCCAAAAGAAAGATACCTGCCCAAAATAGGCTTTTGGGAAATTTGCGAACCCGCAATGTGAATATTTTCATGTTCCAAAATCTCGTCCATATCTTCAATCGGGCAAACAAGTAAATTTTTGTTAGACTTAACAATACTCTCAGAACTTAAATCATTAACATATGCTTTTGCGGTGCTGTTATTAATCAAAAATTTCACAATTTCTTTAAGTGTGATATAAGCCTCTGGCTTAGGAACATTTTTGTTTATAAACTTTTCAAACTCGGCAAACCCCACAAAGTTTTTCCTCAGATATTCAGATATTGCCTTGTCATAGGTAATTAAAATGTCATCATAAATTTCTGAGGTTTCAATCATAAGAGAGTTTAGTGTCGACAAAAAGTTTTGATCTTCCGTCCACTCTTCAAAGGTTCTGTTCGTGTCCAGCAAAAGATTAAAAGTATCAGCAAAATCAACCTTGTCCTCTTCAAAAATAAAGCTTGGATAACTTAACTTATGCACCACTTTGTCCCAATCTCCATCAAGCGCCCAAGCCCGCTCGCAAGCATCTTTTCCAAAATATTTTTCAACCAAAATCTGCTCTATTTGTTTTACTGAGCCTTTTTTGCTTTTTATAATTTTTTCAACAACAAGTCTGTATTTTTCATTTTTGTCATAAAGCTTTTTAAAGTGGCTCTCCACCTCCGGCAAATTAACGGCATCGTCAACAAAATTTTCTTTTTCTTGCTCAGCAAGCAAAAATATTGCATTGTCAAAATTTGTTTTACATTTCTTTTCAAAATCTTTTTCAAAAAATTCTATTAAATTGCCGTGAACATTTTTAAGCCTGGCTTCAAACTCGGCAATTTTTCTTTGAGCATTTTCTCCAATTCCAAAAATTACCATACGCCCACCTCTTCAAGCAAAGCAACAAAATCATTAAAATTATCGGGATATTTGTTAGCGCCCACAAACTCAAAATTTTCATTGTCATTGTCAACTTTCACAAAATAACTGCACCCGTCAAGAATTTGACTATTTATCATTTCACTTTCCCAACTGCAAACTATTGCAAGAAGTTTTGACACAAAATTTTTTACATCAAAAACAACTGCCTTGCCGTTTAATTCTGCCAAGGCATCTTCATAATCAGCTTTAAGGTTTATGGCTTTTTTTAAATTTCTTAATTCAATTTCAACTTTCATTTTTCACCTGCAAAATTATTATACCACAAATCTTTTTTTATGTAAACATTAATAAAAAAAGAGGAATCACCTCTTAATTAAGTATTTCAAAGTTTTTGTAAAAATCTTTATCTTCAACAATATTTTCAGATTCTGCCCCATCTGCAAAATTTATGCTTTTTAAAACAAAATTTTTTAATGGCAAAACCTGTTTTTCAAAATTATCAATACCCTCAATCGCAGCACGCATTCCCTCTTCCACACTGATTTGAACCAAATCAAAATCGCAATCAATCAGTTCGTTGCTGTTATTTGTCAAAAGCTGTAATTGCTGTTTTACTAAATTTTTAAAATCATTTATTTTTGCAATAATTTCAGCAATAAGTTTTTTGTTTTGCTCAATAATAAATTCAGGTGTCATATTTTCAGAAGCTTCAAAACAAGCCTCAACTGCTTCCAAATAAAACATATCACCAATAATGTTGTATCTTTAAATAATGTCATCTAACAAAATAATGCACTTTTTAGCATAAACAATATACTTATTTCTTTCCATAATATACCCAACAATATAAGTATATCACAAAAACATAAAATGTCAATATTTGACAAAATTATAAATACGGCTTGCTATTGACTAAGCATAAATGTAATGTTATAATCAACTTATGGAAAATCAAGATTACATACAAAAACTGCAAAATATATACGATAAATTCATAAAAATTAATATAATTTCTTCTTTTGACGAATTTTTTAAAATAATTTGCGCGGAATTTAATTTTTTTGAACCGATAAAGCCAATACAAAAAAGACAACAGACCCAAACTAAACGCTTTTTCGCGGAGTCGGGAAAAACAAAATGAACATGGTTAACCTTGTTTGCGAAACCAACCTAAACAAAATTTTTGTGGGCGACGGCGCATACGGAAAAGGAATATATTGCACAAAAAATTTTAAAACTGCCCTAACCTATGCAAACCAAAACAAAAAAATATAATAAAAATGTTTTTGGAAGATTGCAATATTATAAGCAGCTGGGAAATTGTTTCCCTAAAAAATTATATTTATTACAACTATTCAATAGACGGACAAAATTATTTATACAAAGGCGACCTTGAAAATTGTCATAAACTTTTAAACAGCAATAACAAAGTAAAAATTCTTATTGAATTTATCAAAAAAGTTCACCAAAAAATCGAGGGGCATAAGTTTGTTTATTATTTATTGTCAAATGTTTCAACCCTTGCCGCAATACTAGGCTATGATGCAATAGAATTAATCTCTGCGTATGAACAAAAAAGCAATTTTTCTTTTTTGATATTAAACAGAGGAAAATTAAAAATAGATAAGTCTTTCCACAAAAAATTAAACAGAGTTCACAACAAAACAAATACCATCAACGAATCGCAAAACAAACAACTTCAACCTCAATAAAAAGCCACTGAAATTTTCAGTGGCTTTTTTATATCAATCTTTTTTTAAAGATTTTAAATATTCAAATCCTTTTTTTGCTTGGGAATATTCTTGCTTATGTTTCAAATTAAAAATCTTTCCGTTCATTTTAAATCTGGAACCCGTTTGGTGAAAATCAAATTTAACATTAAATTTGTTGCAGTCAAAATAAATTTTTTTCACCCATTCAAAGTCACACTCTCTTGCACCCTCATAAGACTCACCGCCAACAGAAACCCGCTCTATTTTGCCACCCTCCAAAAATTTGCTAAGGTCAACATATTCAAGAATAGGAGCAACAAGCACATACCTTCGCATTGCAGGAACGCTCAAAAATATCGGCATTCTTTTATCTGCCATTTCTTGATTTTCGCAAGTTACTGCCAAAATAACATTAGAATAGCCGTCACCCCAATCACTTGGCAAACATAAGCCAATTCTCTCTGCCCGCTTTGTGCAAATCAAAAAATTCACATCGGGTCTTTTTTTAATAATCTCCCAAGCCTCTGCTCTCCAAGGGTCCGCCTCTTCAAGAAAAAAGTCAGAAGTAAAACAAGTTGCAACTTCGCTTCCCGATTCTATTTTATAACTGCCGTCACGAGATTTTTTTAGCGGCAAATTAAAATTTGTTTTAGAACGCAAAACAACATTGGTGTCTTTTTGGTGCAAGCCGTCCAAAAAAAACACATAACAATTTTTGCAACCGGCACTGCACTTGTGACAACCATGCCAAGGGCTCCAAAGATTTTTAGGCATATTTTCCTCCATGCACATTAACTATAACACAATTAAAGCCAAATTAAAAGCATACAAAGCCGTTGCACAAATTTTCACAGAATAAAGCATGAATAATTTAATAAATAAAAAATTTAAAACTTTAAGCATAATTTTAAAACAAAATTTCAGATAAAAAAATTCGGAAAAATGTTCCGAATTTTTATTTTGCATTTTTATAATCAAAAATATTACCTTATTCTTTTCCACATATAAACAGCCAAATAAGGTGGCATATTGTTATGAGCTCCGCCACCGCCTGCTGCATAGGTTTCAAGCATTCCACCCGAGCCGTCCCAAGACTTGCAAACTGCTGCTTGCACACCTTCTCTCATATTTGTATTTCTTCCAAGCAAATTATGAACATGGCTTGGAATTTCGGAAAGCGTAAGAGTATGCGAAACCTCTCCGCCCGTTGCCCCAACGGCATAATTTGCATTTGCTCCAAGCAAAAATCTGCCTTCCAATTTTTCCCACTCACCGCCAAAAAGCAACTGAGGATTTGTGGAATTCATAGACATATAAATCGAACCAACGGGATAAGCCACCGACATAATAACATTTTTTATGGTTTCAATATCGCTGTTAATTTTTTGATTCAGCTGACTTTGCGGGTCGCTGTCAAAATCAACAACGGTTTGCGGAACTCCATTTATATTAACCGTAGCACCCCTAATAGCCACAACTTGCTCAATTCTAAGAGCAGTGGCAGATGCTTCATTACTCTTTGCTATTGCCTCGTCAGCCTTAGATAGTGCTGAATTTGCCGTAAGCGAAGCATTTTCCGAAGTGCTTAAAGCCGAGTTTGCCGTATCCACTGCGGAGTTTGAAGATGCCACTGCGCTATCAGAATTTTCCAATGTTCTGTTAGCAACAGCCACCGCGTTATCTGCTTTTTCGGAAGCATCACTTGCAATAGACACACTGTCTTCCGAATTTGAAAGAGCCTCGCTCGCTTTTGCCTCCGCACCCTCTGCCACCGATTTTGCACTGCTCGCGGTCAAAGCCGCACTGTCAGAAACACTTGAAGCATCATTTGCAATTTCAAGAGCATTTTCCACAATTTTTTTTGCGTCACTTGCAAAAGTATTTGCTTCTTGCGCCACACTAACGGCATGAGCAGAATTTGTTTCGGCAATGTTCGCATTATTGTTTGCCGCGTCAATTTCTTGCTGAAATGTATTAAAAGTGTCAGCACACACCTTTGTTCCCTCTTCGGTAGGACTGTCCGCCCTAACAATATCCGCAATAATTTCAGTCGGCGTTTGACTGATAATCGTAATCTTTTTTCTATTTAAATTTGTACCCTGTCTGTCTTTAAAAAACATACTTTCCTCCTTAAAAAAATTATAATCTTCTTTTGGTAATTAAAAAAAATCAGAGTATTCGTTCCCACATATAAACCGCAATAAAAGGCGGCATATTATTGTGAGCCAAACCAAGCCCACAATTTTCATTTTTAACATCAGACACAACAGCAATTTCAATATTAACTTTTTCCATAAGTTGAATGTCCGGCCTTTTACCAGAGGTTCTAAAATAACCTTTATCGCTTTTATCTACATGCGGACCACCAACAGAGTCGCAACCCTCATTTTGCAAACCTGCTGAATTAAAACAATTATCATAGCCCGACCAAAGCCCATGATTATGCGGAACCTGATTAACCTTGTTAACAACCGAATTAAAATGCTTGTGTGTCGGCAACTCTGCTTCGGTCAAAACATGTTCTTCTTCTCCACCCAATTGAGAAGCAAAATGCTTTGACCCAGCAGCAAGCAAAAATCTATCCTCAATTCTTTTCCACTTTCCGCCGAAAAACTCTTGCGGATTAACACTGCTTGTCGAAATATAAATAGCCCCAACAGGATAAATTGTGTTAAGTGCCATAAAATTTTTAGCCATTTTCTTCTCCCTTACTGATTTTTAATTCTTTTTCGCACTCAAAAATTCTAGTTTGGGTGCATTCGATTTCCTGTTTAAGTTTTGCCTCGTCAACATTAATGGCAGAAAGCTTGGAATTGGTTTCATAAAGTTTAAGCAAGTCAACAGCTTCTTTCTGCTGTTCAAGTTCTGCTTTAAGCTTTTGCAAAACCTCCTTAGACCCCTCGATTTTTCCAAGCACAGCCTCGTCACTTTTAAGCTTGTTTTTAAGCAACTTAATATCTGTTTTTAATGACGAAACTGTGTCCGTCAAAACTTTTTGATTAAGCTGAATTTTGCCCGACTTAATACCTTTAACCACAATAACAATTCTTTGAAAAATTGCATAAACAGAAAATGCCATAATCCAAGAACTAAACGCTGTTTGCAAAGCCAAATCCGAAAACCACACCTTTGCAGTCAGCCCAAAATAAAGCACAGATATCAAAAAAGACAAAACCATTGGAATAAATATAATAAAACTATTAACGGCTTTTCTTTTGGCTTCCTCAAATTTGGCAGTAATCTTTTTTATCGGCCACTTAAAAAGCATTGTAAGTGCAAAAACCAAAAGCGAGATAACCAAAACTTCAACCGAAAGTTCTTTCGCAAAAAACAAAATTTCTTCGCTCATTTTAACCCCCTTTAAAAAATAAATTCAAATTTTTAAAAAAATAACCCCCAAAAAACTTAATACTCTCCATAAAATTACCTCCATTAAGATTATACTTTAATTATAAGGTAACAAAATTCTAATGCTTTCTAATTTGTGCTAAAAAGTGCTAATGTTTTGTTCCAAAAATTTTTTACAAAATAAAAACCGAGCAAAAAAACTCGGTTTATTAAAAACTATTTCAAAATGAAAATATTATATAAGTATACAAATCTTGCAAACTTTGAATGTATACATACATTTTGTAACAAAGTGCATTATATTACAATACAACTCCCTTATATCTAAACGGGTTGAGCTCTGCTATCAACTTTCTATTGAGCTCTATTTCAGT
>CAQFKO010000041.1:9722-10067 GCA_948787875.1 uncultured Eubacteriales bacterium | reverse complement strand
ATAATGCCGAAGACGGAAGTTATGTAATTAAAAATAGTTCTTTGATAGAAGTAACAAATGCAGTAGTTTCATTCTCTTATGACTATTATGTTTCATACAGACTAAGAGAAAACGGAGAGTATTATCGTGCTAATTCAACAAAACAAACAATTTCTATGGTAGAAAATGGTTCTGTTCTTGGTGATTTCAGAACGGATTACACATCTTCAAAAATTGATTCGATTACAGCAAAAGCAAGAGACGGCTATTACATTAAAGGCTTTATTTTGGTTTCAGATTACTTTGATGCATCAAAATATGGCTCTATGTGGCTAAATTATGTTGTTGATTCTACAAGATCGGAAG
>CAQFKO010000041.1:0-9712 GCA_948787875.1 uncultured Eubacteriales bacterium | reverse complement strand
TGGAGTTCAGACGTGTGCTCTTCCGATCTACAACTTAACAGGCTTGCAAAACAGCGAATATTTGTCTAACTTTAAATATGTTAACTTCTTGTCAATAGATTATGGTATGTATCAAACAACCGGCTCTAATCCAAGAAGCGACTATTTAAATCAAAATCCATATAGCAACGAATTCTTCTCTATCATGTTCTCAAACACAGGAAAGATTGATTCCGTTACCTTAAAGCTTAATATGCCGATTTCAGGAGAATATCATATTTATGCTGTTTATGCTCCTGTAATATACGCAATAGAATATAAGAAGTTGGATTTGCAAGAAGATATATTCAATAACACCATTGATTATAAAGATTTCTATGACAAATATTTCAGTTTGGGCTCAAATTATCAAGAATCTTCTTCGGGCTACTTAAAAGGCACATTCTTGGCTGAGTTCGGTGGCGATGCTTGGATAAAAGCTTATGCTTATAACGGAAGCAAATTCCTTGGATTCTCACTCGGTGAAAACACGGGAATGACTTCGGTTAAAACAGATTATAATTCCGAAAATGTTGACGAAACCAATAAAGATAATTATTTATCTGACGAAGCAGAAAGTAATGCTGAAACAATTACTCAAATAAAACCTATCGCAGATCCAAACAGCACATACTTTATGCCATCAAACATAATGTCTGTTCAAGATAGAATAATTAATATCAATGACGATATTTCTAATACGATTAATAACATTTTCTTATATAACATTCAAGATAGTATCGAAATTTTTGTATATTACAGATCAATATCTTATAACTTGGAAATTGATCTTGGAATTGTTGATTCTTCTATTTTGACTGACTCAGAAGATGCTGTAAATTCGGGAACAACGCAATCATATTTGTCTTACACCGAGGATAAAGATAACCCAGCAAGTTCTTTAAATAACACAAAATTAAACAATATCAAACATTATTATACATATGATTCTTATTATGACTTCTCTAACCTTACTTTAAAAGACAAAATCTCTCAAAATGACAGACTTGTATACACAATTTATGATAATAATGGCAGATTGATTCTTGATAATAACAACGGAACAATGTGCTTTAATGCCTCACCTATTCAAAGCGCACTTATTGACTTTGAAGCTTCAAAATATTTAGGCTTCTTGGTTTATAAGCCAAATGAAGCAGGTGTAAGATTTGTTCCAAGTTATGCGGTTGCCGATGAAAAACCAAACCAATCTTCAACAAAATCTATAAGATATGATACCGAAGAGTTTAGTTATTACACCATGGGCAATGATATGTATGTTATAAGAACCACCGACGGAGTTTATCAATATAGTTCAACCGAAATTAACAAAGGTTATCAACCAAAAACATATGGTTATAAAGTAATTCCATTTAACGAAATTTATCAATATATTGAATACAGCAATGATTATTTGGATATTAGCATGAACAAGTCTACCGGAAGCGAAATTGTTGATTCAATCAACTTTAGAAATTCTTCTAATATCGATAAAATTGTTGCTTCTAACAACAAATATATCTACTCTATATTTGATGTTAACAACAACCTTCAATATCTTGGAAACAACAAAGTTATGCACTTAACCAACGGAGATGTTTCAATTCATGAAGTATCTAATGGTTCAAGCATAAGATATCTTGTTTATAATGTAGAAAATGTAGACGGAACAAAAACAAAATACGCCGTTGCAACTGCCCTTCTTGGAAACGATATAAGCAAGGCAGACAAAAAGTTCTATACAACAACCTATGTTGATGATTTGATTCGCAATTATGAAAAAGGCGGAACAAAAAACAATCCTTATGAAGAAGATTACAAAAATCTGATGAAAATTCTTGTTTTGGCACAAGAGTTTGACTCTTCCACTGCTTCAAATTCTGTTTATAACATTTCAAGCTCAAATATCGGAAAGTTTGATTACAAAATAACTAACTATATAGATTTTGTAAAATTCAATGCAAACTATTCAAACAAACTCTCTGACAACATTATAAAACTTGCCGATAATATCTTTACCATAACAATTGCTGACGAATATCGCATTAATAGTGGAAAGTTCTCAACAAAAATGGATAAAGGACAAGTTGAAGCCAAATCTATAAACGGACAAAACAGTTTAAGAATTGATGCTAAACTTGTTTGCGAAATTGTTACAAACGCCAACGGCGAATCATGTATGAGCATTAAAATTAAGTTAAGAATCAATTATGGTGAAAACGGCTCACTTCCGGCAGTTACAATTATGTCTGGTGGTATTGACGAAACAACCGGAAAGAAAATTGATTTTGTGGGCTATAACTTCTATGGATTTATGGTTGATTACAGCATTTCGAATTCAAGCGATACAGCTAATACCGATACTATTTACAAACCAACGGGAACTGAAAAGCTCGGAACTATAAACTTTGATTCTTCGGTAAGCAGTTTCGATTCTCATTATTCTTCTAATGACGGACCTGCACAAGGTTTCTTTGGAAATATTTACAGCGGTGAAGCTACTTCTTCAAGCTACTTTAAGCTTCCTAATATGAATGTAAAAGTAACACTTTTGTATCAAAGAGCGCTTAAAGAAGTTAATGCAGAAATTCAGCTTGTTACCGATAAGAGCAAGAGTGAAGATATAATGAATCAAAAGGCTGTTAACAAGAGCTCTATATTCAATCTTCTTACCTCTTCAACAAAATCGGGCATCTATGAAAAAACAAGCGGAAATGATTCTAACTTAACAGTGTTCCAAGAACTTTGGAGCGAAAACCTTCTTAAAGGTGGCATCAATGCTCCACACTCCGGAAAGATTGACCCAACTCAAATAAGAGAATCAGGATTCTTCATTGAACACTACTATATTTATATTGTTGAAAATGCTTATCCTATCAGTTGGGCTCTTGGTCAACTTAAAAAAGACGGAACCCCAATTTCTAGCAGTGATAGGTCAAAAGCAGAAAAATTGTATTTCTATCTTATGACCTTTGACCATGAATCAATATACGAAAAAACTAAGAGATATCCTGAATTTATTTTTGAAAAGAGTGGCGAATATTCTTATACCGAAGTTTATAATTTGATTGTAAGAAATTACAATTATTTGAGCAAAATTTCAGATAAGCCAAACAATTTAAGTTTGAACTTACCTGTTCCTAAAAATGTTGAAGGCTATTTGCGTTTGAGAAAAATTGATGCATTTACATTTGCAATTGCTTCTGTAAACTCAAACTTCTCTCAAAATCACATCGGAACTAATGATATTGTTCTTATGTCATTAAAACTTAAAGAAAAATATATGCACGAAACCAGAACCAAAAACAATTGGATGGCTGCAAAATCTTATGCATATATTGATTATGCAAGAACCGACTTCAACACAAACAGGTCAACAAAAACAACTAAATTGATTTCTACCCCTGCTGAATTCATTAATATGAATGTTACGGGAAGCACAGCATATATTCAAAATCAAGATTTTGATAATGCAATGGCTGAATTTTTCAGAAGTGACAAAGCTTATGTTGGAACTTACAGAAGAACGGTTTATGGTTCTCTTGCTTCAAGTGTTGACGAATTTTTGGGTAATGGCTCTGCAAAAGTTAAACAACTCAAAAGCACAACTATTATTCATTCATTCACAACACCAGCAGAAGACGAATCATATATTGCTTCCAGCGACTATGGTTCAAGACAAAAAACCGCAGTTTATGACTATATAAACAGACCTATTAACTCTATTCTTGCAGAAGGCGCTAACTGGGCTTCAACAATTGCTAACTTCTTGCCTGGTCCATTCAATTGGATTGTCAAAGCAGCCGCAGTAACGACCGCAGGTATTGCTAGTATTGGAACAAACGCAAGCACAGCGCTTAATAATATATTCAATGCTGCGCTAGGTACGGCTTTGCATTATACAGTTATAGATTTCTGCTGCGATTTTGCTGGCTCGGATTTCAGTATGATGGAAAATTTAAGAAACCAAGCATTTGGCTAATCTTTAATTTAAAAATAAAAAACCAATTTTGTATTGGTTTTTTATTTTTTTGCTTAAATTATTTGTATTTATCTGTAAAAATGTTATAATAAGTTATATGAAGCATATTTTTCTACATTTAAATAAAGTTTTTTGCACAATACTACTTAGCATAATGCTATGCTTTTCTTGTGCAATTTCAACAAATAATTACTCTTTTGCTGAAACCATTGAAGCAGAAACAGAAACGGAAGAACCTGAAACCGAAGAAAATGAAAATGTTGATTATAATATTTTTATTCACAAACCAACCTATTCGGTTTTTTATGAAGACAAAATTTATTTTGTTGACGCACATGACAACTACTTTAAAATTTATGATACAAAAACAAAAGAATTTTCTTCAAATATTATAGACTTATCTGATAATTCAATCGAGTTTGCTGTTGAGTCGGAAAAAATTGTTGACGCTGCATTTGATAACAGATTTTTAACCTTGCTCTCTTCTGATAATAGTGGCGAAATGATAATAACCATTATCAGTTTGAAAGAATTTAAAATTGTGGGACAATTAAAAGATTCTTCATTTTCAATTGATTATAATAAAATTTCAGTAAAAGTTATTGACAACGAACTTGCAATAACACTTACACCAAAATCAATAACGGATTCCATAAAACCGCTTGTTTTATTTGCTAATATTAACGAAGTAAGTTCTGCTATTACAAATGACAACGAAACAACGGGCTCTGAAACTCCCGAACCGGTTATAACAGAAAATATAACGCTTTTAAATGAACAAATTTACCCACTCACCCTTCAAGATAGCGATATTATTGCATCATTAAACAAAATGCTTATTCTTAGCAGAAGCGGTGGCGGATATTATCTTGTGTTTGTTCACCAAAAAACAATTGAAGAAGCCCATATTAACACAATAACCTATTCTAATGTGGTTTCAAAATCTGCTTTTACCTCTCCTATTTCGGCAATCACTTCGCTTGGGGACGACAGCAACATTAAAGACGGAATAATTAACACCAACATTATGGAAATTAACGGTGAAATTTATTTGCTGACCACCCACACTGTTGAAAACGAGACTGAATCTTATTCTGAATTATACAAATTTAATGTTGACAGAACCAGCGAAGACAAAATTATAAATACGGGAATAAGTTTTGATAACACTAGTAATCCATATATCTTGACAAACGGCACTTACGCCACTTATGCAGACCAAGACGCTCAAAACTTGACTTTTGTTAATATTTTTGATGTTGCAAACAAAGAATTTAACAAAGAAGAAGCTGAAAATCCTAAGATTGAAATTGAATATAAAGCTGAAACCGAATTTGTTTATCAATCAACGACCGAAAGCACCGAACTTTTTGAATACCCTTGGAGTGCAACCTCTTTGGTTACAATTGAAAAAGATACAGATTTAATCTTTATCGGAATCGGAAAAATCAACACTTTTGATGGCAAAAAATTGACTATTTCAGACCATAACTATTGTTTGTATACATTTAATGGAAAAAACTATTTAGGCTATGTTAAGGTATCGAATTTGGCGAATAAAAAAGTAATTGACGTTGAAACTTATCCTTATCCAATTTTTAAAGTTATTCCAAATACAAATCTATACTCTCTTCCTACAAAAGTATTGAATGATAAAATTACTTCAACTATGACCTCTACAATAATTCAAAAAATCAGAGATAATTCAAGAGTTGAAATTTTAGATGTTATTTGCAACTATACTTCAAATAATCAAGTTTATTTAAAAGTTAAAGTTAATAATGAAGCTGAGGGTTATATCGAACAATCCAGCATTATTGCCCCTAGCGACAGAGTCGATTTTGTTATTACAAACTGTTCGGTTAAAGAAAATGGCACAAAGGTTTATATTGACCCGGACATTAACAGCACTGTTATTTATATTTTAGATAACGGTTACAGAGTTCGCATTAACGGAGCAAGAAACACTCAAACCGGCTATACGCACATAACTTTTAACGACGAATACGGCAATGAGTTTTCAGGCTATATTGTAACAGACTATTTGACCACAGACAGTTGGTCTACCCTTCAAATAATTGGACTAGTTTTGATTGCAATAACTTTGGGCTTGCTTATTTTGATATTGATTTTCAGAAAAAAGAAAATCGGAAGTGACGGTCAATTATATGAACAAACAAAAAAAGACAACTTTTCTACCGAACAAGTTGAAGAAGACAATGAAAATAATATCAAAAAAACAAATTAATTTTGCATTAACCAAAAAGATGAGCGTCTCCCTTGCTCATCTTTTTACTTTTTTTCAAATTTTTTATCAAAATGCTTAAATTTGTTGTTGCGCTTAAATTTTGGTTTATTGGTTTCTTCGTTAGGCTCAAAGTTTATTTCTTCAACTTCGTCGGCATGGTAAAGCAAAAATTCATTCATAGCGCGCTCTATCATAGACTTATCACGCTTTAAAAGTCTTGCTCGCATCGCCTCTTCATAGTCCAAAAATTCCAACTTTATATCGCCATCGTCAAATTCGCCGCTAAGCCCCAAATTGTTTTGTTTGAAGCCTTTAAACTTACAAAAATAAAAATATTCTACCCTATCGGAATCAAAAACAATTCCATCATAATTAAAATTTTTTGAGGTGTGAAAATATTTTCCGACAATTTTTATAGGAATAATTTCTGCTCCCGTTTCTTCAAATGCTTCTCTTATAGCGGTGTCTTTTATTGTTTCATTCTCTTCCACCGTTCCGCCCGGAATGGAATAGCCGTTATGTTTGTTTGAGTGCAAGAGCAAAATTTGCCCCTCGCTGTTCAAAATAATTCCTCGAACCTTTTTGGTGCACTTGTGATTTAAATAATTTTCATAATAAAGTTTTGATTTATCTTCAAAATATTCTTTTGATGCCATAATTTCCTTTAAACACAACTATTATATACTAAAAACAAATTTTTGTCAAAATGTATTTTGCATAATAAAAAGTGCTTTGTTTTAGCACTTTTTTTAAAATTCCAAATCTTTTTCGGTGTGAGTAATCAAATTAAGTTTTAAAGAATAGCCCTATATAAATTTGGGGAGTTCCAAATAAATTTGGTTTTTTATTTAAAATTTTTGTAATAAAAAAATTTGGCGATTGCCAAATAATTTTTATAAATTTTTGGTGCCGAAGGCGGGACTTGAACCCGCACGAAGTTGCCCTCAACGGATTTTGAGTCCGTCGTGTCTGCCATTTCACCACTTCGGCAAGTATTCTTGCTGACGAATAATATAATATCACATAATTTTGTTATTAGCAACAAAATTTTTATATTTGTTGATAAAATCATAAAATTTTAAGATTTTTTTGACCCCTCCTTAGACCACCCCCTCTTGCTTACGCTTTCAGTATAACATTTTAAAAATTAAAAGTGCACAGTTTGTGACACATTTTTATAAAGATTTTTAAATTTTATTATTATTTAAACAAAAATTTAATAAAAAGTTTATTTGGAAGATAAAT
Organism: uncultured Eubacteriales bacterium; assembly: GCA_948787875.1. Taxonomy (GTDB): domain Bacteria; phylum Bacillota; class Clostridia; order Christensenellales; family UBA1242; genus RGIG1681. The sequence goes on along the minus strand of CAQFKO010000041.1, from coordinate 2,219 downwards.
TAAAATAAATATAGCATAGTTATAATAAAATAACCATGCTATATAATTTCAGTATTTTTTATTAGCTTAAAAGGGATTAATAAATATCGGCACCCTCATTTTCGTCGGCGTGAGAGACATAAGTTTCTTCTTGCTTTGGACGATTTAAAATCTTTATTATTTTTTCTTTTTCTTTCATTTCTTTTTCATAAGCTCTTGAATCTTCGGAAATCTTATTAACCACAAAATTGTACTTTGCAAAGGTGTCTTCGTTTGGGTCTTCAAAGATATCGTCAATATGAATAATTGACCTTTTATCGCTCATTTTTCCGCCCGGAAGCACTTCTGTGCAGATAATTTCGCCCGCTCTTGTGCTGAGAAGATTTAGTATTCCTCTTGCATTGGCTTTTACAAGTCCGTCTGTGTCTTTGCTGTAAATGAAGAAAGTTACATTTTCGTCAAACTCACCGATATAGTCACACAAAAAGTAGTTGTCTTTTAGTTCTGAGTTGTCTGAATAAACTTTGTGAATTTTTACTTTTCTTGTGCATACTTGGCTGAGGTTTGATGTTGCTGGAAAGTGAATTCCAAGTTTTTCAAACATTCCCCTGTCAAAACAGCTTGTTACACTTTCTGACGAGCGCATGTGAAGAGTGTTAATGCAATCAAGCTTTTTGTCTGACTTTCTTACCCTTAAATACAAATTGCCCTCTTTGTCATAGAGCCAAACTCTTATAACTTTGTGCCACAAGCCTTTATAGTGCACATCATGCTCGTCTTCGGCACTGTGAAATACTCCGTTCTCGTCAAAGGTATCATAAAATTCCATAATTTCTCCTAAACTTTTTTATCATTGCTAACAATATTAAGTTTTGATAGTTCGTCACGAATATAGTCAGACAGTTCATAATTTTTGTTTGCTCTGAGTTTTTCGCGAACTTCATTAATAAGATTTAGCAAACTTTCGTCATTTGATTTATTTTGTTTTGAACTATTATCGAAACTAAATTCAAAGCCCAAAACTTCTTCAAACATTTTGATTATCAAATTTGCTTCGGCAATTAAATTTTGGTTATTTGAACTTATAATTTTTGATGCCATTTTTGATAAATTCAAAACCTCTACCATTGCAAGCGGAGTGTTGAAATCGTCTGCCATAGCATTTTCAAAATTTTGTTTAATTATTTTTAACTGATTATCAGTTATTTCGACAGCTGAATTTTGAATATTTGAAGCAAGAGTTTTTATGTTTGAAAAGTTTTCTGAAAGTTTTTCAAACTGCTCTTTTAATGCTTCTATTGCCGAGAAACTGAAATCAACGGGCTTTCTGTAATGAAATTGAAGAATAAAATATCTTACAAGCATTGGGTCAAATTTCGCAAAAAGTTCTTCCAAAGTAATGAAATTACCCAAACTTTTGCCCATTTTTGAGCCATTTACTGTTATTAAGTTGTTATGCATAAAATAATTTACAAAAGGTTTTCCGTTGGCAACTTCGCTTTGAGCGATTTCACTTTCATGATGTGGAAAAATATTGTCTAGCCCGCCACCGTGAATGTCAAAGGTTTCTCCCAAAAACTTTTTGCTTAAAGCAGAACACTCTATGTGCCAACCCGGATAACCCCAGCCCCAAGGAGAATTCCACTTCATTATATGCCCGCCTTCTGCGGTTTTCCAAAGTGCAAAGTCTTCGGGATTTTGTTTGTCGTCGGCAACTGTGATTCTTTCGCCCGAAAGGTTGTTGTCTAATTTTCTGTTTGAAAGTTTGCCATAATCAATAAACTTTCTAACAGAAAAATATACATTGCCTTGATTTGTTACATAAGCGAAGCCTTTTTTTATAATTTCGGAAATCATTTCAATCATTTCGGGAATAAAGCCTGTTGCTCTTGCACTTATGCTTGGTCGTTTGATATTAAGCTTGTCCATATACTCAAAATAAGCTAATTCGTATTTATATGCTAGTTGATATGGGTCAACTTGTTCTTTTTTTGCCTGAGTGACAATTTTGTCTTGACCATCGTCAGAATCGCCTATCAAATGCCCAACATCAGTGATATTTTGAACATATTTAACCTTGTAACCTGCATACTCAAAAAATCTTCTTACCACATCAAAATTTGTGTAAGACCTTGCATGCCCCACATGCGGATAGCCATAAACCGTTGGCCCACAAACATACATACCCACTTGACCCGAAGTAAGCGGAACAAATTTATCTTTTTGTCTTGTGAATGAAT
>CAQFKO010000040.1:3146-10105 GCA_948787875.1 uncultured Eubacteriales bacterium | reverse complement strand
ATTCGGCTTTTTTCTTTTTTCCGAAAATTCCTGCAAACATTTCTGAGAAAAATCTTGCGACTTTGTATCTAACCTTTTTGGAAAAAATCATAATACCTGCAAAAATCAAAATAATTCCGCCGATAACTCCAAGCACAATAAATAGCGTTGTATTTGAATTTACGCCATTATTTGTGTCGGAAATTGCCAAGCCTTCAATAACGCTGTTATTTCCATTTTTGTCTGACAAATCAACATCATTAATAGACATTGAACTTGCGTTTTCACTTCCGTATAAAACCACATCAACAACTTTTGCAAGAACTTCGGTAGACTTTATAGCAAGGTCTTTTTCAATGTTTTCGCAACCCATTTCAAACAACATTGCACGGGTTGTAAGTTGTTGGTTGTAATTTCCTTTTCCGATATAAACGTCTTTAATAAAGCCCGGATAAGCGGCATCTGCGTATGCTTTTATAGAATATGCAAACTTTTTGTTTTCTTCATAGTTTGCACTAGATGCACCGATAACCATTCGAACCGAACTCATTTCAACGCCATTTACTTTGGTTAAATAATATTTTCTTGCAGTAGAGTCACGGTGCAAATCAAAAATCGCATCAACGCCGTTATTCAATATAGCAGCGGCGGTAACTTGGCTTCTTGTATATGCGCCAGAGTTGTGAGGAAGATGCAAATCTTCACGATAAACAGTTTCGATTCCAAGTTTATTTAAGTTTTTTACAAAGGCTTTGCCCACATCATGAATACCGCCCTTTCCATAAACAGAATCAACACCATCGGGAGTGTAATAACTCTCGTCATTGTGAGTGTGATAAACACCCACTTTTTTTGGAACTGCCGCACTTGCGGTTTTTGTTTTGCTTGCGGTTTTTGCCCTAACATTATATTTTGGCAAATCTTCGTCACGAATAAATTTTGCAATAGCGGTTTTATTTGAATCATCAACATTTGTTACTTCATAAAGCTTATTGTCACCCGACAAATACATATCACCCGCATTTACTTCGTCACCCTTGGTAAACAAAATTTCGCTTTTGCTTTCGTCTTTATAAATTGTGTAATATTTTTTGTTTACAACTGCTCCTGTCGCATGGTTTGGCGAGTGCGGAAATGTTGCAAATAACATTCCCAATCCAAGACACAGTACAAAGACAATGCTTACAAGTTTTTTTAATTTTTTCATTAACTTTTTGCCTCCTTTGTCTTGCTTGTTGCAGTGGATTTTTTCTTGTTTTTACTTTCGGTTGAAGACTTTGAAGAACTTGATTTTACCGATGTTTTTAAATCTTTTATTCTCTCGTCTTCCGTATTTTTAGGCTCGCCGAGTTTTCCATTTTTTTCTGAGTCATAAGTATGAGTCTTAAAATTGAATTCTTTTTCTTCTTTATTCAAAGTAGCTGCCTCAAAACATCTTCCGATAAATTCGCTGACAGCAACACTGATAACAATCGAAACAATATAAGCACCGAAAGCCCCGCCTACACCGAGTCCCAAAATTGTAGGAACATTTGTTGCAGAATTAACAATCCATTGAATTAGTTGAGCAAGAGTAAGTCCCAAAAGTGCACAAACAAAAGCATTTCTTCTGCTTCTTCCAAGAGCATAAGCAACAATACCCGCAACAAGACCATAGATATAAGTATTGTCAATAATCATTGCTTCCGGGTCTGCGGGAAGAATCCACTCTAACCCATAAATGATTGCGGCAACAATAACCGTGCCGATAAAGGCTCTTAGCATATCTCTTGACCAGCCACAAGAAATAAGCAAATAAATAACAAGTGCAAAAGGAATTAAAAATCCGCCGATTGAAAAGCAAAAATATGGTCCAATCCAAATCGGAGGAATAACAAGTCCGATACAAATAGCAATCAAAATTCCAAGTGCCCATTTGTCATTTAATCTGAGGCTGTCCAAAATTTTCTGCCCCGCGCCAAACATAACTAGCAAAATTAAAATAGATAAAATAACTAAACTTACAGACATAAAAAAATCTCCTTTACCGTTAGTATGGAAAGGAGTTTAAAAATTATTACAAAAACTTATAATATTCCTTTAATTTTTCAGAAAGCTCAAATTGTTTGTCATTAAGATAAAAGAGTTTGCTTTCCTTATTAAATTCAAATCTGAGTTTGTAAGCACATAGGCATTGAAAATGTTTTTTGCACATTTTGTTAACAGCCACATCTCCGTATTTTTCGTCACCCACAATCGGAAGCCCCAAATAAGATAAATGCGCTCTTATTTGATGAGTTTTTCCCGTGACCAATTCAACTTCCAAAAGAGAAAACTTGTCTGACTTTTTTAAAACCTTATAATCAGTTTGTATTGGAACAAAGCCTGCCTCTTGTTTTGAAGATATAAATACCTTAGACAACTTTTCGTCTTTTTTTAAAAAAGCCTTGCAACTTGCCTCTTGTTTGGCACTTGCACCAAACACCAACGCCAAATAATACTTTTTTATTTTTCTGTTTTTAATGGCTTCGTCAAGTTCTTTTTTTGCACTTGCATTTTTAGCAAAAACAACAAGACCTTCTGTGTTTCTGTCTAATCTGTGAACGGCAAAAATTTTTTGACCGTTCTCATTTTCTATCAAAGTTTTTAAGTTTTCACCTTGCAAACGATCATCTTCCAAACAAGTTTCCAACTTTCTTGGCTTAAAGGCAATCAAAATATTGTCGTCTTCAAAAACAATATTTATTTTGGTTTTGTCTTCCAAAATATAAAGCTCAATCAGTTCGCCTCCCGCAAGGTCAATATTTTTATTCACTCTTTTGCCGTCAACTTTTATATCTTTGTTTCGCAAAAGCTTTTGAAAAAAATTATAACCGATAAGCCCAAAGTTATTCTCAACCGCCTCTGACAATTTTTGGCTTTTTTTGTTCACAAATTTTTCCACACGCATTGCAGTTTCCCCAACAACTATTTTTCTTACGAACTGATTTTAACACAAAACTTGTAAAAATTGCAAGCACTGCAAAAATCAAAACAAAAATTCCGAATATCGGCGCATTAAGAGTGCGATAAACCAAAAAACATACCGCAAAACTGAGAGCTAATTGAGCAAAAAATACATAAAGCAAAAATTTTCTTCCAAACTCGTTTTTGATTGCACCCAATGCAGAAATGCATGGAGAATATAATAGCACAAAAACCAAAAACACAACAGACGAAGCAGGTGTAAAGTAACATGGCGAAGCGGGAGATAATAACGACTCAGCCAAAAGTTCTAACGAGCCGGCAGTTCCGTTTATCATGCAAAGCCCAACAACAACCAATTCTTTTGCAACCAGCCCCACAATTATCGCCGCAACTGCCCCCGCATTTTCTATTCCTATAAACTTAAATACTACTAAAAGCTTACTAGATATAAAATAAAGCAAAGACTTTTCAAAGTTTTCCCCCGCCAAAAACTCAAATGAACAAGAAAAGTTTTGAAGCACCCAAATAATTGTGGTAAAAAGCATTATCAATGTTCCGACTTTTATCAAAAATTCCGATATTACCGACAAGGTGTCTTTTGATATTTTTTTAACATTCGGAACTCTGTATTTCGGCATTTCCAAAACCAACACATCGGATTTTTCGGGAATAAATTTTTTGTAGATTATCGCAAACACCAATGAAATCAGAATTGCAAAAATATAGAGCATAAAAACAAACAAAAATTTATATTTTTCAAAAAATAACGACGAAATAACCAAAAATATCGGCAGTTTTGCCGTGCAACTCATAAATGGCAACAATAGCGCTGTACGCTTTCTTAAATTTTTGTTTTCCAAATTTCTTGTAGTAATAACCGCACTAGTCGTACAGCCAAAACCAAGCATAAGACTAAAAAGAGATTTGCCCGTAAGCCCCACCTTTTTTAATGCACCATCAAACATAAAGGCAACTCTTGACATAAAGCCCGTATCTTCAAGCAAGTTTAAAAAGAACATAAGCAGTGCAATTTGCGGAACAAACGAAAGCACGGTTGCAACCGAATTGAGTATTCCGTCTACCAAAAACAGTTTTATTGCAGAACTGAATTTTAAAGACATTAACAATCCGCCAAAAATATCCAAAAATTTTCCCAAAACCCACTCAACACAAAATAAGAGTGCTTCACCAATCGGTCCAAAGGTAACAAAGAAAACCGCGAAAACTGCAAGCAAAAAAATGGGTAAAAACAAAAATTTATTCAGCATAATTTTGTCTAGTTTGTTTGTTGTTTTGTAAGCTTCCGATTGCTTTGCCTTTACCTCACTGAAAATTTCAGAAGAGTTAAGATTTGTTTTGCAAATTTTGTAACTGTCTTGAAATTTGTTTTCAAAAAACTCATCAACGCATTGTTTTAGTTCATTAACACTACCCTTTTTTCTCGCATCAATGGTAACAAGTTTTACACCCAAAAGTTCGGCAAGCTTTTTGTAATTGTGCTTAACTTCTGCATACATATTAACTGCCACAATAATTTTAAAGCCTTCGCCAATTAGCTCAGATGTTAAAATCAAATTTCTTTCCAAGTTATTTGCGTCACAAATATTAACAATCAAAGAGTCTTTATTTTTCTTTAAAAACTCACTCGCGATTTTTTCTTCATTTGAAAAGCCTTCAAGTGAATACATTCCCGGAACATCGGTAACTGTTATTAACTTTCCGTTAAACTGATAATTTTTTGAAATTGTTCCGACTGTAACGCCGTGCCAATTGCTTGCCTTTTGATTGCTTTTTGTAAGCGTATTAAAAAGTGTGGTCTTGCCCGTGTTGGGGTTTCCCGCCAAAATTATTTTATTTGTCATAAACCCAAATCCTTTCACAAATCAGTTTATCGAGTGCATAATTTATTCCCATGACGCTAACCAAAAAGGACTTTTTTCCGTAGTTAGAAAGTCTTACCTCAATATTTTTTCCTTTGACGATTCCAAGATTACCCAGCTGAGAAAGCAAATTTTTATCTTCAATTTCAAATCTGCAAATTTTATAAACACTTCCCGCTTTGCACTTGGTAATTTGAATTTCTTTCATAATAAAGTTTATTATTTTGTCACAAAAAAAATAACCCGATTGGGTTACTTGTTTTATTCTTCGTCGTCAACAGACTTAACAATAATTTTTTTCTTTTTTCTGCCCGAGCCTTGCTCATCTTTTAAAATGTTTTCAAACTCGTTAACAAAATCAAAGAATGTTGAAATATCTTTAAACTTTTTATAAACAGATGCAAATCTAATATAAGAAACTTCGTCAAGTTTTCTTAGCCCTTCCATAACATATTCACCGATAAGTTTTGAAGAGACCTCTTCTTCCATGGTGTTATAAACACGCTTTTCGATTTCGGAAACAAGCTTGTCTATATCTGCCATAGAAACAGGACGCTTTTCACAAGACTTAACAATTCCGCTTTTTACTTTGCCGGTAGAAAATCTTTCACGGTCGCCATTACTTTTAACAACCATAATAGGAGTTATTTCAATAGTTTCAAAAGTGTTAAATCTTCTTCCGCACCCAAGACACTCACGCCTTCTTTTTATTGCATTTAATTCCTCAGACATTCTTGAATCAATAACCTTACTTTCTTCCGAACCACAATAAAGACATTTCATATACTTTCCTCTAAAAGTATAATACACATTTTTTTGCGATAAAGCAAGTTTTTTGTAAACAATAAATATCCAAAGTTATTTGTATTTTCTTTCACTGAGAGGTTTGTATCTCACATAAGAAACATAGCCTTGCGGTTTTTTTGTTTGCCTTGTCGGATAACCGTCATAAACTCTGCTGTTTGCCATTGCCTGCTCATATTTAACAGGCGAATTTTTGCCAGCAGGCATTTCATAAGGATAAGTTCTTCCCGAAGAATGCAAGCTTACCAAAATAACATCGTCACCGATTTTTTTAAGCCTTTCAAGCGGAACAAAAATATCATCGTTTTTTCGAAACAACTTTCTGTCACCCGGAACAACAATGCCCCTAACCACTCCGCTAGATGCGTCAAACAAAATGTCAATAATTCTTCCCAGCTTTTTGCCGTCAAAAATATTAACTATTTCTTTTTCTTTCAAATCAGAAAAACATACTTCCATACTTAATTATATTCCAAAAAAACAAGTTGTAACACATACTGTATAAAAAAATTTTTTTAGCAAAACATAAAGTCAATAGGAGAAGCGTATGTCTAATAAAGTAGTAATATGTGGAATAGACACATCAACCCTACCAAAATGCAAGGGAGAAGAACTTGTGCGCCTTATGCAAAAAATTAAGGACGGCGACACAGATGCAAGAGAAGAATTTGTTATGTATAACATGAGATTGGTGCTTTCAATTGTGCAAAGATTTACAATAAACAAAAACAATGCAGACGATATTTTTCAGGTCGGAATAATAGGACTGTTAAAATCAATAGACAATTTTGACACAAGTGTGGGCGTAAAATTTTCCACCTATGCAGTGCCAATGATTATCGGCGAAATAAAAAAATATATGCGTGATTCAAGTAGCATAAAAGTTACAAGAAGCATTCGCGACACTGCTTACAGGGCGCTTCAAGCAAAAGAAAGAATTTTAAGAACATCAGACCGCGAGCCCACAACCGACGAAATTGCAAAAGAAACGGGACTTCCCGAAAGACAAATTATTGAAGCAATGGACGCAATCAGTGAACCGATTTCGCTATATGATTCCGTGTTTCATGATGACGACGACAGTATGCTTGTTATGGACCAAATAAAAGACGACAACTCTGACGACAAAATATTGGAGCGCACGGTTTTAAAGCAAGCATTAAAATCACTGAGCAGCAGAGAACAACAAATTTTGTGGCTTAGATATTTTGTAGGAAAAACACAAATGGAAATTTCCAGCGATATAGGAATAAGCCAAGCGCAAGTTTCAAGACTTGAAAAAGATGCACTAAAAGAAATAAAACAAAATGTATTTTAATATCTATTTTATTAAAAAAACTACAATTAATG
>CAQFKO010000040.1:0-3136 GCA_948787875.1 uncultured Eubacteriales bacterium | reverse complement strand
ATTGCAAAAAATTGTAGTTTTTTAGTTTGTTTTAAATTAAGCTAATTTATTTTAATTAATTATGCAATATAATTTTTTAAGTTTATTATCAAATAAAGTTTTATGCTAATTTTAAAATTTCAATTTTCATTTTGTCCAAAATCTTTTTTTCAATTCTTGAAATATAAGATTGTGAAATATCAAAATAATCTGCTACTTGTTTTTGTGTCATTTCACCACCGCCAAGCAGGCCATAGCGCATACACATAATTTCCTTTTCTTTGTCGTTTAGTTCATTTAAAACTTGTCTTAAATTAGCTGACTCGTCTTCTTTGTCAATATTCTTTGAAACCTCGTCAGCCTCTCCGCTTAAAATATCAGAAATGCAAAGTTCATTTCCGTCAGAGTCAATGTTAAGTGGCTCGTCAATCGAAATCTCACGTCTTGTTTTAGATACCTTTCTAAGATGCATCAAAATTTCATTTTCAATACATCTTGAAGCATAGGTCGCAACTTTTATATTTTTTTCATTGTCAAAAGAACCTATTGCCTTAATAAGTCCGATTGTTCCAATGCTGATTAAGTCTTCAACATTAACAGAGGTGTTGTCAAACTTTTGAGCGGTATAAACCACCAATCTTAAATTACGCTCAATAAGTTGATTTCTTGCCTCTTCACTGCCCTCTTTCATTTCTTTCAACAGCCTTGCCTCTTCGCTTGAAGAAAGCTTTTCAGGCAAAACCTCTGTTCCGTTTGCGATGTAATAAACATAATTATTTTTCTTTAAAAACCTTGCAAATAAATTTCTTAAAAACCTAAACATTGACCCCTCCTAAATTAAATCTTTGTGAAGCAGGCATTCAAAACTTCGGTCACTAACAAGTTCATTTGTTGTAAATCCCAAAACACATTTAAATTCTTTTGTTTTGGATTTTGTTTTAACGGTTATACTCCCCACATCAAAAACGGGCATATCAGACTCTTTTCCATTAATCGAAACAAAATTGATTTTATGCGAAATCGGAAGTGCCGAAAAATCCCCCGAGGCAAGCTTTAAATATTCTGATTTTGGCAAAATATCTTTAAAAGCCTTTACCGAAACAACCACAACCGCCTTGCCCGTTTTTGTGTCATATAAACTGTTCCCACTATCAACTAGTCCTGTAAGAACTATATGCTTTCCAAAAATCGAAAATGACACTTTGGTTAAAAAACTTTTTAAAGTTTTGATATTTTCAAAAAAGCTTACAAAACCAAACACCGCCACAAAGTAACACAAAAGCCCAAAAACAACCACAAAATTCAAATTTGAGCCTATGGAAATTTTAAAGACATTTTCAAAGATTGCCTTGGTAAATTCAATCAAAAACATAGTAGTTCCGTAAACCGAAAACATCAAAATAACTTGCCAAAACCAAAGCACAAATATATTTTTAAAATAATAGCTATCAGTAACAAGCAAAACAAAAATAAACCAAACAAAAAGTTTGATTAAAATCAGCTGAAAAATGCTTAAATGCAAAAACAAATACGCCACAATTGGCATAACGCAAATTATTTGCATAGCAAAAATCATAAAATAGCCTACTTTCAGCTTAAACAATTTTTTTAAAATCAGTGCAGAGAGTAAGTCTAAAATAATGCTTGAAATCAATATGCTCAGAGAATTTTCCATAATTAAATTATACGATTTTAATTCAATTACGCCTTAACAAAAACATGACAAAAAAATCAGTATAAAGTCAGCTTAGGGAAAATTCTCAAATTTTTTGTAACAAACAAAAATCAACCTTAAAAATTAAGATTGATTTTGCTCGTTAAATGTAATATAAAAATTTTTTAACTTTTTGTATATGTATTATTAGCACTAGAAGCTGAGGTATATTTATTATAATTAGATTCAAGAAAAGTATTACCCGTATCAATTTTTTTATTAATATGAATAATAGCAGCATTTTTAATCAAGCCTCCCAAACAATCGATGCTTGTAAGATTGTTAAACACATCTGCACTATTTATAACTACAATAGATAATTTTGTACAACCGTTAAATGCACCTCTTCCTATACTTTTTACACTACTTGGGATCGTTATACTTGATAAACTGCTACAATTAAAAAATGTATCAAATTCTATACTTGTTACACTACTTGGGATCTCTATACTAGTTAAACTGCTACATCTAGAAAATGCATTAAACCCTATACTTGTTACTCCATCTGGGATGTTGATGCTGAGCAAACTGCTACAATTATAAAATGTACCAGCTTCTATAACTGTTACACTGCTTGGAATTGTTATTTCTGTTAAACTGCTACAACCAGAAAATGTATTAAATTCTATACTTGTAACACTCTCTGGGATAATTATGCTGGTTAATCTGCTACAATTTTGAAATGCACCTCCTCCAATACTCGTTACTCCATCTAATATTGAATAACTTGTTGCTATTCTTCCAATAGGATAAAGAATTAAAGTTGTTCTATTTTTATTAAATAACACACCATCTTCACTGCTATATGCAGTGTTAGCTTCTTCTACATTTATGCTTGCCAAACTGCTACAATTATAAAACGCATTATTTCCTATACTTTTTACACTGCTTGGGATTGTTATACTAGTCAAACTGCTACATTCGTAAAATGCACCACTTCCAATACTCTCTATTCCTTCTTCTATTGTTACATTTTGTATTGTGGCATTATTTCTAAACGCACTATTCTTAATCCCATAAACCTTTTTGCCTTGATAGGTGGCTGGGATTGTTATATCAGTTACGCTGTTGTCGTTGAGGCCGCTTACCATGTAGCCGTCTTGGTAGGCTTCGTAGTTGAGGTAGAGTATATCGTTATACTCTTCGCTATATGTTATGTTTACCGATCCGGTTACCGTGTAGGTGCTTCCGTTTTCTATTTCTTCTCCGTTTACATACACTGCTGTTACGTGGTAGCCTTCTTTGTCTGTTACTGTTATTCTTATTTTTTCGCCGTAGGTTAGAATTTCACCGCTGTTTACACTGTTTCCGTTTTCTCTTGTCACGGTCACATATTCGTCGGTTATTTCTATTTCAAAGGTTTTGAGTGCTTCGGCGTAGGCTATTATGGTTTCGCCCGTTACCACATACACTGTGTTGTTTTCTTTTTCCTCGCCGTTTATC
>CAQFKO010000039.1 GCA_948787875.1 uncultured Eubacteriales bacterium | reverse complement strand
CTTACCAGCTCGGCACAGAATTTAATTGAATTTTTTGGATTGTTTTCGGAAATCGGAATAATAGACAACACTATTGACCAATTTGATGCGCTTAAATTCAGAGAGGAAAAAGAACCTTCAAAAGAAAATAATGAATTTGAATTAGATAATTTTAATTTGTATTTTTATCACACAACCTTTGAAGCTAATAATTCCAAACAAATAGAACAAAAAAATCAAAAAAATAATGTTAAAAATAATACTAGCTTGCTAAAAATTTCTTCAAACATAAAAGATATGAACCTTAAAATTGAGTTTGGAAGTTCAGTAGCGTTTGTGGGAGAAGTAGGTTCGGGAATTCAGGCAATTTATAAACTTTTGCAATATGAAGAAAATTGCACCAGCGGAAGCATATTTTTGGATTACAAAAACATTGCCGAAATCCCAAGCATAACCTATAAATCAATTGTTGCCTGCACCTCCACCAACACATATTTTTATAATATTTCTATTTTGGAAAATTTATTGCTTGTTTGTGAAAACAAACAAAAAATTAACTCAGCAATAAAAGAATTTGGATTAAAAACAGAAATCGAACATCTTAAAGACAAACTGAACACTATTGTAGACGAAAACTTCAATCAAAAACTTTTATACTATTTGGGAATATTGCGTTCTTATGTTTCGGGTGCAAAAATCATTTGTATTTATGACAATCCAAACAACTTAAATAGATTGGAAACTCAAAAACTCTTGCACATAATAAAATTCTTAAAAGGAAAATGCTCAACTCTTTGCTTTTGTCATTCGGATATTTTTTCTTCCGTTGTAGACAAAACTTATTATGTCGAAAATTCGGAAATTAAAAACAAATAAGATTTGCCGAATTATGTTATAAAAAATAATATTTTAAAACAAATTTTTTGTTAATAAAAAAACAGCAAAAATAGCTGTTAATTTATTTTTTATTATTTTTAATTATTTTAAATCTATTTTTTAAATAATTTTAGAATAATTTTGCGATAATTTTCTTATATTTTTTACTCCTCACCACGCTGCTTTTTTCCAAATAAAAAGTTATTTATTAAGCTTCCGTCCCTTAATCCGTTAACAACTTTTCCCGATTTATTGTAAGCGCTAGCAAGCTCGATTTTATAAGACAATTCTTTTTCTTGTTCAATTAATCTTTCACACCATTTAATAAAAAGATTGACGTTTTCCTTGGTGGTGGTTGCTCTTGAACTTAAATATTTTTGCTTTGCCTCATTAATATTTTGCCAATCAGCCAAATCATCAACAACTTCCATGCTCGTTTGTCTTAATTTTTTCTTTATATTTTCAGAAACGCCTTCTTCAAAATTTCCCGCATCATCAATAATTGTTTTATTTTCAAGCGCAGCGGTATACCAACCAAGCCCGCCTCCGACAAACGGCTCGAGCTCACTTACCATAAAATCAATTTCGGTTTTTATTTTTGGCAAATTTGTTAAATTTTCATTATTTTTTTTGTTTAAATAATTAAAATCTCCCAAAAGCCTTTGCGTTTCTGCAACAATTCCATTTCCATAATCATTTACCGCGTCACAAAGCTTGCTTAACTCAATTAAATCAAAATTGCCATTTATTTTTGTGGCTTCAAGTTTTTCCCAATCAGATTTTAATTTCAAAAATTGCTCATATATTTCATAATATTTTGCAGTTAATTTGTTAAGATAGTCTGCTTGCATAATTATTTTTAACGAAAGAGGCAAACGTTCACTGTAAACAAAAATGTTTTTTGGCATTGAAGACTTTATTTCATCGAGTTTTGTATTTAAAGTATCAATATAATCTTCAACCTTAAACCAATTTCCTTTGCACATAAAATATTCAACAAAAAAACTTTGCTTTTGACCAGAAAAATTATTTTCGCTTTCTTTTAATCTGTTTTTTGTTTGTGTTTCAATGCTGTCCGCAACAATTGTCATCATAAAATTCAGTGCGCTTTGGTCGCAAATCGCAAGAGTGGGCAACAAATATTTTAAATTAATTGGATTGTTATAGCAAAATATTGCCATTTCAACAAGTGCTTCAAACTCTTTTTCTCCACTTGAAGACTTGCACATTGCACCTGTGCTTTTTGCAAGCAAAATTTTATCTCTGTTGTTAAGCACTCCGCTTAAATTTGCAACCAAAAATCCATATTCATTAAATTTGGTCGGCAAAACATAGCCATATCTTGTGTCGGGGATTCCATCTTTGTTTACATAAACATAAACGCCATTTAAATTTTTGTTGGCATTGCTTTCTATAACTTCAACAAATGCAGGAGTTCCGTTATCATGAAAAAAAACAGGAAAAGCCCTAAGCCCATAAATATCTATAAGCTTATCTACGCTTTTGCTATCATAGTGAGAAGAAATTTGCTCACCAAAAACATTTTCCTGTTTATTATTTTCCATTAAAACCCTATTTATAAATTATTTACAATTTATATAAGCAAATTATAACATATCACAAATTTGATGTCAATATTGAACAAAAATTTCGATTTCTTTAAAATAATTTTATTATTAAAACCGCAAAATTTGTTATTTTTAGTTTTAAAAACTACATTTTAAATGAATATTTCAACTAAAATAATTTTTCATAAAAAATAAAAATCCTTATTTTTTTTAAGGATTTTTAAATAATATTATACATTAAATTTAAACAGCATTATGTCGCCGTCTTGAACAATATAATCTTTTCCTTCGCTTCTCACTTTTCCCGCTTCTTTTGCCGCATTATAGCTTCCGCAAGAAATAAGATTATCGTAAGACACAACATCTGCTCTTATAAAGCCCTTTTCAAAATCTGTATGAATTTTTCCTGCCGCGCCTGGAGCTTTTGTTCCTTTCAAAATAGTCCATGCTCTGACCTCTTTTTCTCCCGCAGTTAAATAAGAAATTTCGCCCAATGTTTCATAACCAAGTTTGATAACCTTTTCAAGTCCGCTTGTGCCAAGTCCAAGGTCATCTAAAAACAATTGCTTTTCTTCTTCCGAAAGCTCTGACAATTCTTGTTCTATTTTTGCACAAATTACCAAAACATTCGAGCCTTCGTTTTTGGCATACTCTTTTACCATGCCAATATATTTATTTTCGTCTTCATTTTTGTTAATGTCTTTTTCGGAAATATTGCAAGCATATATAACAGGCTTTGTGGTTAGCAAAAAATAACTGTTTGCAAGTTTTTGTTCATCTTGGTTTTTTATAGCAAGTCTTGCTGGCTTTCCTTCATTTAAAAACATAGAAATTCTGTTTAATAATTCAAGCTCAACAGCTGCTTCTTTGTTGCCCGCTTGCTTAACAAGTTTTTCAGTTTTTGCAATTTTTGCAGTAACGGTATCCAAATCTGCGAGTGCAAGCTCTGTGTTTATTGTTTCTATATCACGCACAGGGTCAATGCTTCCGTCAACATGAGTTATGTTTGAATCGTCAAAACACCTAACCACATGAACAATTGCATCACATTCACGAATTGCTCCTAAAAATTTGTTTCCAAGACCTTCGCCTCTTGAAGCTCCCTTAACAAGCCCCGCAATATCAACAAATTTTAAAACGGCGGGTGTGACTTTTTTTGTGTTATACATTTTTGCCAAAACATCAAGTCTTTCGTCTGGCACAGGCACAACTCCCACATTTGGTTCTATTGTGCAAAAAGGGTAGTTGGCAACTTCTGCCCCCACCTTTGTTATTGCATTGAATAATGTGCTTTTTCCTACATTAGGAAGTCCTACTACTCCAAGTTCCATGATTTCACCTCAACTGCATTATACAATAAATAAAAAAAAAAATAAAGCACAAATACGCATTTTATTGTTGTAATAAATAATATAATTGTATTATAATATATTCATAATTTATTGTACAAAATTAAATTAGAAAATGTTTAAAATTCGCAAAAAATTTAAATAAAATATATTAAAAATTATTAAAAGAGGGAATTTATGAGTTTTTGGATACTTTTGCTACTATGCATAGTTCAGGGTTTGACCGAGTTTTTGCCTGTATCTAGCAGTGGACACTTATTATTAGTGGAACAAATTTTTGGCATCGAGGGCGACACTTTGATGTTAAATCTGTTTCTTCATTTGGCAACACTTTTAGCGGTTATTGTGGTTTATAGAAAAATTATTTGGCAAATTTTGAAAAAACCGTTTCAGCCTTTAACTTACAAACTGTTGCTCTCAACAGTTTTAACCGTTATTCTTGCCGTAGGCTATGAAGTATTGGATCTTAACAAATATGGTTTCAAAATTTACGGATTCTGCTTTTTGGCAACTTCAATAATTCTTCTTGTTACTTATTTGTTCCAAAAACGCACAACCGTTGTTAAATCAGACAAAGAAATCTCCACAAAAAGCGCTGTTTTAGTCGGAATTGTTCAAGGCTTTGCAGTGCTTCCGGGTATATCAAGGTCGGGAAGCACCATTTCTTCTTTAATCTTAACAGGAAATGACGAAGAAAAAGCCTCTGAATTCAGTTTCTTGCTCAGCATTCCCGTTATTGTGGGCGGATTTATCTTAGAACTGATTAAACTCATAAAAAACGGTGGTGCATCAAACGCCTTTGCAACTGTAAATCCATGGTTATGCGTTTTTGCATTTATATTTACTTTCTTTGTTGCATTTGCATCACTTAAAATTACTTTAAAACTTTTAAAGAAGCACAGATTTGTTTTCTTTTCAATATATTTGTTCTTGCTTGCAATAACAGTTATAACCTTGAATTTTACAATATTTAATTAACAAAATGTAAAATTTTGAAAATAATATTTTATTTTTTTCAAATAACAAAAGCCTTCACAAAATATGTGAGGGCTTTTTTGTTCGCTTAAAGAACAAATCTTTAAGCTGAATCTATTTATTATTAACGAGTTTTGCTTCTACCGCACTTTCCACCACAGTTAGAAGTTTTATCGCTACCTTTTGATTTTTCTTTTGAGCTGGCCTTTGCACTTGCTTTTGAAGTGCTTTTTGCAGATTCGCTATGGCAAGCTGAATTCTTTGTTGTGTTAGAATTGCTTTTTAATGCCTTAGTAGAAGAACTATTCTTTTCTGAATTCTTGCTCTTTGCAGAAGTACTCGAACAATTTTTTACCTTTGAATCTGATTTGTTTGTTGATTTCATATTTTACTCCTTTTTATGAATTCTACTCTTATTATTTGCATATTTCGACATTATATACATTAATTTTAAAATCTTTTAAAAATTCTTATAAAATTTTAATAAAATATAAAAAAAGAGTGGAAAATCCACTCTTAAAATGTTTTATATGCTTTTTATAAACTTAACCAACTCTCCCGCACGACCTCTTAAAACAACAGGCTCACAAGATTTGTATTGTTTTTCGGGATCACTGCTTCCAAGTGAAAAGTATGCAACAATATCGTTATAAGCGTTATCGTCTGTTGGAAGTACCAAAATTATTCTGTCATAAGAAATTACTTTTGAATTTCCGTCAACAAACACAACAAGGTCTTGTTGAGCATTGTCATTGGCAAACCACAATTCAATTGCAATATATTCTGTTTTCATTTCGGTTGTATAACTTGAATATATTTTCTTTTGGTCTTGGGTGGGGTGAAGGTCTAATGTGTTTTCATGAACCAGCCAATCCAGCAAACTTAGTGTTGTGGTTTTGTTTAGCTTTTTTAAAATTTCAGCATATTCTTTATCATCTTTGGTGAAACCGGGATCATCGGTTATTGAAGATTTAAGCGCCGTTGTGGAATGATTATAAACCATTATTTTATATGGGTCGCCATTTCCAAGCGGAACATTCTTTTTTACACACGCAAGTGTCACCAAAAGCGTAATTATTGTTATGCCAAAAACAGCAGTAATAATTGAAAAGATTTTCTTCATAATACGCTTTACCTTTATTTTTGCATATTTTTTAATATTTTTTATCTATTTTTTGCAATATTTTATTTTTGCTCATCTTTATTTTCGGTTTTCTTAACTGTCGATTTTGATGTGCTAGATTTTTTTGCAGTGCTTGTTGAAGATGCGCTCTTTGAAGCACTTTTTGTTTTTGTGTCAGAAGCTTTTGAACCTTTTGCGCCGGCTTTGACCTCGTTATCAGTTTTCTTTGCACTGCTAGATTTTTTTGAACCTGTGCTCGAAGTTTTTGTTGTTTTTTGTTTTGGCTTGCTTTCTTTCTCCGGCTCAGTCTCAGCGTTCGCTTCTTTTATGGTTGCAGCTTGAACCATTTTAGGCTCGGCTTTTTGTGTTTGATTTTGTTCACGCTGTTCTGCAATCTTTAACAAATCGTCAATAAGGCTGTCAATATCTGTGCTTTCACTGTCGCTATCAGTTTTTCCGCTGGCATTTTCAATGTCAATTTGAGCAGGATTATTTTGTGATTTTTCATTATTTTCTGATTTTTGTTCATTTTTTGCAGGTTTTTTGTCTTTATTATCAATATATTTAATAACTTCTGCCTTAGATTTTCCCGCAATTATCATGTCAACTTCTTCTGCATAAATTGTTTCTTTTTCTAACAAAACATCTGCCATTGTAAGCAATTTGCTTTTGTGTTGTTTTAAAAGCTTTTCAGTCTCTTTTTGGCACATATCAATAATTTTTTTAACTTCTAGATCAATAAGTGCGGCTTGATTTTCACTATAAGGCATACGCTCTTGATAATCTCTGCCTAAGAACAACTCGCTTTCGCCACCGCAATACACCATTCCAACTTCGCTGCTCATGCCCCATTCGGAAACCATGCGCCTTGCAATGCTGCTTGCTCTTTTAAGGTCATTAGATGCTCCTGTTGAAATATCTCCTACATATAACTTTTCTGCGGTGATACCACCAAGAAGCATTTGAATTTTGCAAAGCAATTTATCTTTAAAATAAACCGTCATATCGTCGTCGGTTGAAAGAGTATAACCGCCTGCACCGCCACGAGGAATGATAGAAACCTCATGAACAGGCGACTTTTCTTTCGCAAGTTTGCTGATAAGTGCATGACCTGATTCGTGAATAGCTGTGTCATATTTATCTTTTTCTTCAATAACACGGCTTCTTTTTTGTGGTCCAAGAGTAACTTTCATTATAGATTTTTGGATATCTTCTTCGGTTATAACGGTTCTGTTATCTTTTGCAACCAAAATTGCTGCTTCATTTAAAAGATTTTCGATTTCCGCACCTGTAAACCCGCTGGTAATTCTTGCAATTGTTTTTAAGTCAACTTCGCTAGAAAGCGGTTTGTTTCTTGAATGAACTTTTAAGATTTCTTCACGACCTTTTATGTCAGGAACGCTGATATTAACCCTTCTGTCAAATCTGCCCGGTCTAAGAAGAGCAGGGTCTAAAATATCAACGCGGTTGGTTGCCGCCATAACTATTATGCCTTCATTGTCTTCAAAACCGTCCATTTGAACAAGAAGCTGGTTAAGAGTTTGCTCTCTTTCGTCATTTCCGCCACCCATTCCTGCACCACGCTGTCTGCCGACTGCATCGATTTCATCAATAAATATAATACATGGCTTAGCTTTTTTTGCATTTTCAAACAAGTCACGAACACGAGAAGCACCAACACCAACAAACAATTCCATAAAGTCAGAACCGCTTATGGTAAAGAACGGAACATTTGCTTCGCCTGCAACTGCACGAGCTAGCAACGTTTTTCCTGTTCCCGGAGGTCCTACAAGAAGAACACCTTTTGGAATTTTTGCTCCAAGATCAATATATTTTTTTGGATTTTTCAAAAAGTCTACAACATCTTCAAGTTCTGCTTTTTCTTCGTCTTCACCTGCTACATCTGAAAACTTTGTTTTGCTTGGGTAAATTCTTGCACGGCTTTTAACAAAATCAAAATTTTTGTTGTTTGTGCCCTTAATTTGTTTAAGAACCATAAACACCATAACGCCAAGCACAACAATCATTAAAACAGGGAACAATATGCTAACTATTGAAACGGTGGTTGGTTTTCCAAAAACGACTTTTGGAATTGCTCCTTTGTAAGGATTTTCTGCATCGTTCATTTGGTCGAACAATCCATTTACCAATCCAATAATGGTTGACTCAGCACTGTTTCTGTTATAAATCCAATGTGCTTCGCCATTAACATAATAAATTTGAATTTTTGATTGATTTATATCTATTTCTTTGATATTTTCTCCCGCAAGTTGCGTTCTGAATTCGTTTAAGGTTATTTCTGTTCCTTCTGCGTTTCTGATTATCAGCCAAAACGCAAGCGCAAATACTGCCAAAATTGTAACCAAAATCAGAATATTACGAATAAATTTGCCCTTTTGCTGATTTATTCGGGTTTCGCGATTTTTATCTTCCATTTCGCTCATAAATATGCCTCCAAAATATTTCTTTTTATATTTTACCAAATTAAAGGAAAATTATCAATTCTTTTTTGGCTTATCACGACAACTAAAATCAAATTTTGTACAAAATTTGTAACTTTTTTTGTCATAAAAATAGACTAATATTATTTTTTTATATATAATAGATATATAAGGGGTATAAATATGAATTGGTTAGATCTTGGACTTATTGTTTTTGCAATCATATTTGTTGTTATCGGACTGCGGAAAGGTTTTATGACATCAATGCTGTCACACTTTTCGTTTTCTATTAATGCGCTTTTAAGCTTTTTTATTTGTAAACCAATTGGTTTATTGATGGATAAAATCTTTAATATCAGCGGAGCAATAGCATATTCTTATCACACTTCACTAACAGGCATATCTGATGTATTCTCAAAAAACCTTATTGAAATTCCTTACGACCAATTATCCGGATTTGTTTCGGGAGCAATCGACCAAAGCGGAAGCTCTGGTATTGCAAAATGGTTATTCAAAGTTTTTTTAAATAAACCTTCACTTTATGCCGAACTTCACGAATCTGGGCTAGCGTCCAGAACAATGGCAGAAATTATTTCCGAAACTTATGCAAGCTTTTTCATGACAATTATATCATTTGTTACAGCAATGATAATTTTGTATCTAATTGTTCTTCTATTCAGACTGATAGCAAAAAAACTCAGACAAGTTGGTTTTATAAGAATTGTTGATAATGTGTTTGGCGCTTTCTACGGACTAATTCGCTGCCTTATAGTTTTAATAATAATAAGCTGCATTATAAAAGTAATAAGCCCAATGTCTTGGATCCAACCTGTTGTTCAATATATTGACGGTTCATTCTTTGGAAGGCTGATTTATAATCAAATAAGCAATTTCTTTAACAATTTCTTAAACTTTAATGATATAGTGCGGGCAATAATTAAGTAGTTGCCAAAATAATTTAGTTTAAAAACAACGCTATCTCCCTTGCGTTGTTTTTATATTGCTTGCTATGTTTCACGGGAAACATTTGTAAGTTTTGTTAATATTATAGAATAATCAGAAAAAACAAATTTAAAATAGCTTTACAAATAGTTTAAAGGAATAATATAATAATAGTATGGAAAGAAAATTTTTTAGAGAATTAAATTCAAACAAAATATCAAATGCAAAAATTACCGCACCTTCAAAAGAAGAACTAAAAATGCTTTTGATTGAAAAGCTTAAACAAAAAGCAAAGCATATTGATGTTTTATTAAACAAAGCAGAACAGGAAGCATACTTGCTTAAAAAAGGAAAGCTTGAAGAGGCCTCAAAACTTTCTGATGCAGAAATTAATCAATTTTTGGCAAAAAGATTAATAACAGATATTTATCAATTATTCATTGATTTATGCAAGGTGTTTAATGAAAAAGTTCAAATTAATCCCGAATATAAAAGTACGCTTAATGCCAAAGAAATTCAAAAAGAGCTTGATTGGTGTTGCGAAAAGCTTTTAACCAAAAAAACAAAATCCGAATTATTGGTAGAAATTTCAAACAGTGTTATTGTTCTATGCACACTATATAACTTATCTTTTAACGAAATAGAAGAAACTCAAAAAGAAATTGAACAAAAAGAGGGCAGTTATTATAATGGCAAAATAGTTATATATAATTAAACCGCGTTATTAATTATATATTAATTAAGTTAAGCAAAAAGCTATGTTTCACATGAAACATAGCTTTTTTATTTATATGCTCTTTAAAACAATCACTTAGTGTCGCTTTTCATAATTTAATAAACGGAGAAACTTATTAATAATTATTCTTTAAAAATTTTTGTTTCACGTGAAACTATTTAGTTATCATTGAGTCTCTTTG
>CAQFKO010000038.1 GCA_948787875.1 uncultured Eubacteriales bacterium | reverse complement strand
TTTTTAACCATATTTCTATGGTTAGAAGTATAATAGCACTTTTTGATAAAAAAGTCAATACCCATTATAAAATTTTTGTAACTATTTCATAACCTATTTTGTGCATTTTAATCGTAATTTTCGGGAAATTCGTCTTCACAATCTTCACAAAGCACACTTTTTGTTGCTTTTTTAATAATATCAAACGAATAACCCCTTCTTGCAAGTGAAGCAAAAAGTTTTTGAACACTCTCTTTATCAGATACATCTTTTCCCTTTATATATGCTTTTGCGTGTTTCTTGCAAGCTTCAAGCTCATCTTCGTCTTCTCTTGTTACCAACGCTTCTTCTATTATATCTTTGCTTACACCCTTTTCCAAAAGTTTGCACATCAGCATTTTTTTTGAATACTTTTTATAGACCCCAACATATTGCCTTGCAAAAAGTGCATCATCAACATAATGATACTCTTCAAGTTTTTTTACCGCTTTGTCTGCAACGGATTTTTCAAAGCCCTTTTTTAAAAGTTTGTCATAAAGTTCTTTTTTTGTGTGCATTCTGCTTCCAATATAATCACTTGCCTTTTCAAAAGCCCTGTTTACCTCGCTGGCAAAAATTGCTTCTTCCAACTGTTTTTGATTTACCTCAGAGCCTACTTTTAATTTAAAAATAATGGCTGTTTCTTTTGTTAAGCCACAAAAAAAAGCGTTATCAACAAAAATGTTGACTCGCTTTTTGTTTTTTTGTTCTTCTATTTTTGTAATTATTGCCACAATAACCTCTATAAAGCCTATTTTTCAGCTTCGGTAATATATGGAAACTTATAAAACCCTGTGCCGTATTTTGTTATAATTCCCGCGCCTCTTGTTCTTGCCCTTATGCTTGCCATAACCTTTTCTGACGAATTTATGGGAACGGCAATTTTTATAAGTGGCATAGACTCGTCATTTTTTTGTTCTATAATATGAACATTGCTATCCGCAAAAAGTTTGTTAACCGCACCATAGTTTTGATATGAAACCTTAATCTCAACTTCATTGCAATAAACCATTTTATATTTTTTGGCTTCGGTCAAAACCCCCGCTGCTGTTGCATTATAAACACGAGTAAGCCTGCTCTTTCCAAGTTCGATTCCTCCGAAATATCTAACAACCGCAACCAAAGTGTTTGTTAAATGCATTTTTTTGATAGCTTCAAAAATCGGAGCACCCGCAGAACCCGCAGGTTCGCCGTCATCATTGTTTTTTGCAACCGAATATTCTTCCCCCAAAACAAAGGCATAAGCAACATGCTTTGCATTTTTGTTGCTGGCTCTGAGGTTTGCAATAATATTATGAACCTCGTCATCTGATTCAACATGAAATGCTAGTCCGATAAACCTTGACTTTTTTATGGTCATTTCAACCATTGCGGTTTCTTCAACCGAAGTATAGTCATTTTTTACCTCTTGCTTAACTTGGTCTTGTTCTTCATAGATAGTATCAACATTAACATAGCCCGGACGATCTGCCATAAATTCCTCACCAAATAATAGATTTTTTTATAAAATAAGTATAGCATACTTTTTTTACTTTTCAAAACTAAATAAACAATCTAGTTAAAATAAATGTTTGCTTTTTTATTTGTGGCTGTGCTATACTTTTGGTGGCTACAAAAGCTAATTTTAAGAGGTGAAATATGAATATATCAAAACATGTAGAGAATATGTGCCCCGTTTTGAAGGGTGCAAATCACAAATCCGCCCCTATTCCAGAAGAGGGCAAGTGGATTACCGCAAAAGAAATCAAAGACATTTCTGGACTAACACATGGCATTGGTCATTGCGCTCCTCAACAAGGTGCTTGCAAACTTACGCTTAATGTTAAAAACGGAATTATTGAAGAAGCTTTGGTTGAAACAATCGGTTGCAGTGGAATGACCCACTCTGCTGCCATGGCTTCTGAAATTCTTGCAGGCAAAACCATTTTGGAAGCTCTTAATACCGACCTTGTTTGCGACGCAATCAACGTTGCAATGCGCGAACTGTTTTTGCAAATTGTTTATGGAAGAACACAATCTGCATTTTCTGATGACGGTCTTGAAATCGGCGCAGGTATGGACGATCTTGGAAAAGGTCTTTGCTCACAAGTTGGAACAAGCTATTCAACAAAACTCAAAGGGCCAAGATATCTTAGCATGGCAGAAGGCTATATAACAAAACTTGCCTTAGACAAAAACAATGAAATCATTGGTTATGAATTTGTTAACATGGGCAAAATGATGGAAGCAATTAAAGCCGGCACCAATGCAGACGAAGCATTAAAAGCAAATCTTAAAACCTATGGAAGATATAACGAAGCAGCAAGTTATATTGATCCAAGAAAGGAGTAAACTATGGTTAATTTTGAAGGTAAAGAAAAAAGAGAAGTTGGCATTAATGAGTGCCTAAATAAATATGGAATTAAAAGCTTGGAAGAAGCAAAAGAAATTTGTGACAATGCCGGAATTGATGTTGAAAAAACCGTTCGCGGAATTCAACAAATCTGTTTTGAAAATGCTGTTTGGGCATACACACTCGGCACTGCCCTTGCAATAAAACAAGGTGCAAAAACAGCCGAAGAAGCAGGCAAATGGCTGGGCGTTGGACTTCAAGCATTCTGCGTTCCGGGTTCTGTTGCCGACCACAGAAAAGTTGGTCTTGGCCACGGAAACCTTGCTTCAATGCTTCTAAATGAAAAAACAAAATGCTTCTGCTTTTTGGCAGGACACGAAAGCTTTGCCGCAGCAGAAGGTGCTATCGGAATTGCAACAACAGCAAACAAAGTAAGAAAAGAACCTCTTCAAGTAATTTTGAACGGTCTTGGAAAAGATGCAGCTTACATTATTTCAAGAGTAAATGGTTTTACTTATGTTCAAACCGAATATGACTATGCAGCAGCAAAACTTGGTGTTGTTAAAACCGTTAAGTTCTCTGATGGCGAAAGAAGCAAAGTAAGAGTTTATGGTGCTGACGATGTTAACGAAGGTGTTGCTATAATGGAACACGAAAATGTTGATGTATCTATCACAGGAAACTCAACCAACCCAACAAGATTTCAACACCCTGTTGCAGGCACATACAAAAAGCTTTGCACAGAAAAAGGAAAAGATTATTTTTCAGTTGCTTCTGGCGGTGGCACAGGAAGAACCCTTCACCCAGACAACATGGCAGCAGGTCCTGCAAGCTATGGCATGACAGACACAATGGGAAGAATGCACTCAGATGCACAATTTGCCGGTTCGTCTTCTGTTCCTGCTCACGTAGATATGATGGGCTTAATCGGTATGGGCAACAACCCAATGGTTGGCGCAACAGTAGCTCTTGCCGTTGCAGTTGGTCAAATCAAAAGATAATAAAACAAAAAGACCTTAAATATTTAAGGTCTTTTTTTATTTAAAAAAAATAACATAAAGCTCGAAAAAATAAGGAGGTATGTGTAACATAGCTCCTTAAAGTAGTTCATTTATTTTAACTTTTTTAGCAACTTTGAATTGTTGTTTATCTTTTTTTGTAACTTGAATATTTTGCACCCCGCTGTTTGAACAAACCACAAGTTCCACAACATTGGTTTTTATATTCGGCCTGCGAATAACTCTTTTGTTTAAATTGCCGTCATTATTATTTTGTTGTTTTTCAATAAGAAGATAAAAATACTTTTCGTCTTCATAAGGAAGTGCTCCCGACTTTGATTGCCGTAAAAGTGAAGACCTCTCTACCCTTGCATAAAACTGACAATAATCATTTTTAAGAGTGCAAATCTCGCTCATACAAGGAGCAACTACTTTTGCATT
This sequence comes from uncultured Eubacteriales bacterium, assembly GCA_948787875.1. Classification (GTDB taxonomy): domain Bacteria; phylum Bacillota; class Clostridia; order Christensenellales; family UBA1242; genus RGIG1681. The sequence goes on along the minus strand of CAQFKO010000038.1, from coordinate 7,359 downwards.
TTTGTCAGCAAGTTCAGCCTTTAATTGCATCATATATTCATAGTTTTTTGGTGTTCCGCTGTCAACCAAAAGAACATATTTTTCAGACATTTCCAAAAGCTTGTTTAAAACTTGCAATCTTTTCTCTTGCGGAATTTCGTTCAAAACATAACTGCAAATAACAAGGTCTGCCTTTAAATTTATTTGGTCACAAACAATATCAGCACACAAAACTTGCTTATCTTTTTCAAGCTTGTTAAAAACAAAAATCATATTTTTATCTCGTTCAACAAGGCTAATATCAACTTGCTCAAAATTATTTTTTATCGCAAAATATCCTGCACCCGTGCCCGAACCAACATCTGCAACCGAAGAAATTTCTTTTAATTTATTTTCAAAAATCAATTGCTTTAACAGTGAAGACAAGCAAGCAAAAGTTGCGGGCATTCTTGAAACAGCATATAATGCGCTCTCTTCCGCACTGTCAATCAAAGTCTTTCCCGACGCCGTTTGAGCCTTATATTTTTCAGTTAAATTTTTTCTTGCAACAGAAAGCTTTTCGCTTTTTAAACTCAAATAAAGTTCTGCAATTTTATTTTCTATTTCACTTGATAGTCTCATAACAAACCTCTTTTGTTAAACACAATTTATTTATAATTATTTTAGAAAAATTGTGAGGCGAATAACGCCTCACTTTTAATCATTTAAATTGGTTTTTAATTTTAAAAATTTATCAATATTAAACTCGTTCCAAGCAACAGCCTCTTCCGGTGGATAAACTCTAAAAACAAGTTTTTGTTTTGTGATTGGGTGCAAGAACGAAAGTTCAACAGCATAAAGATTTAACATAACTTTTGGCATTTCAGATCCGCCGTATTTTTGGTCTCCGAAAACAGGACACTTTATGCTTTGCATTTGAATTCTTATTTGGTGTCCCCTGCCCGAATAGATTTTTACTTTGATAAGTGCATGGTCGGTATCTGGATTATAGGCAAGAGTTTCATAATCAAGTTCTGCTCTTTTTGCGCCTGTTGTTGATTGAGGCACAATTTTTGCTACATTGTTTTTAACATCTTTTTTAAGATAACTTACAATCTTACCTTTTGCCTCTCTTGGTCTGCCACAAACAACTGCAAAATAAGTTTTGTCAAACTCTCCGTTTTGAAGCCCCGTGCAAAGCCTTGCCGCAGCCTTGCTGGTTTTTGCAAATACCATTGCACCGCCTGTTGGGCGATCAAGTCTGTGAACCAACCCCACATAAACTTCACCGGGCTTGTTATATTTTTCTTTTATATACTCTTTTACCATAGTAAGCAAATCTTTATCACCGCTTGGGTCTGGTTGGCTTGGCACGCCCTGAGGTTTGCTAACAACAATAATATGATTATCTTCAAACAAAATGTCCATAATTTTCTCCAAAAGTTTTATAAATAAATTAAACAAAATAATATTAAGATTTAAATTCCGAAATCGGTCAAAAATTTTTATAACGCTGATTTTTATTTGCCGATAAACATTCCGCTAGTACCGCAAGGCAAAAGCACTTCTTCGTCTGTTGGCAAGCAAAGTTCATATGCCTCGCACTTGCCACTGAACTTTTCGCCAACAGTAAGCTTTAAAATATTTTCCAGCACAGTTGCACCAAGACCCGTAGTATAGCTGTTAATAAGCACAAAAAGCGGTTTGTCGGACAAAACTTGCGTGCAAAGTTTTACAAAGTCAAACAAGTTATCTTCCAACTTCCAAACCTCTCCGCTCGCTCCTCTGCCATAGCTTGGCGGATCCATAATAATTGCGTCATATTTGTGACCGCGCTTAATTTCTCTTTGAACAAATTTTGTGCAATCATCAACAATATAGCGAACCTTTGCACTCTCCAAGCCCGAAAGCCTAACATTTTCTTTGCATCTGTCAACCATATTCTTTGCTGCATCAACATGACAAACGCTTGCCCCCGCAGAGCTGCAAGCAACCGTTGCTCCACCCGTGTAACCAAACAAATTAAGAACATTTATGGGTCTGTTTGCTTTTTTTATAAGTTCCATCATAATATCCCAATTATACGCTTGTTCTGGAAACAAACCTGTGTGCTTAAAGCCCATAGTTTTAAGTGAAAATTTTAAATTTTTATAACTTACTACCCAATTATCAGGAACTTTTTTCAAAAACTGCCAAGCTCCTCCACCTGTTTCGCTTCTGTGATACCACGCAGAAAGACCTTTAAATTTTGAAAGCGGTTTTTTTGAATGCCAAATAACCTGAGGATCAGGTCTTAGCAAAACAATGCCGTTCCAATCCTCAAGTTTTTCGCCATCACCCGTGGCAATAACTCTGTAATCTTTCCAATTATTTGCAACTTTCATATTTTTTCCATTAATAATTATCCAAAACAGTATTAAGGTCAATTAAATCGGCACTCACAACAATAGCCTTTGCCGGTTCATCATAATTGCCCTTTTCGGTTAATATAACGCTGGATAATTTTCTGTTTTGTTGAAACATATACATAAGGTTTTCTATTGTTAAACTAGAAGGCACAACCTCATAATGACTTGTTTCGTTAAAAATGTTTAAGCACTTAGACACAGGGTCATTAATTGCGTCATCGATATCGCGACCTTGCGAAATAAATTTGCTAATGCCGTCAATAATCATTTTTCTGTGAATAACGCCCACCAAAGTTTCGTTTATATAAACAGGAACAACCGAATAACCCTCTTTGCCCAGCACACCGATAACCTCTTTTAAGGTTGTGTCGCCGTCAACGGAATAAACCTTTCTTGGCTTAATGCACTCAATAACCCTTGGCGGAGTATTAATAATTCTTGCAACTTTTTCAAGTTTTTCCACCACCTCAATGTTAGGCTCAGCAATAAGTTCATCTGTGCTTCTGTGAACAATGGCATTTCTTAGCCTTCCATAATCCAAAAGGTCTTCTTCAAACTTAGAAACAACGGTGTTTACTGTTGCAACCTTTCTTACAACATCAGAAAAGCTCATTGACCTTTTTATTGAATAAATATCTCTAAGACCTTGGTCAAGCCTGTTATATGCCGAAATAAACCTTTTTGCATTGGAATTTTTTTCTTCGCTCATAAATTCTCCTTGCCATAATAATAACAAAATATTAACATCAAGTCAAAATATTATTACTTATTTTATTGCATTTGATTTTGTTTTTGACAAACACCCGAATTTAAAATAATTTCGGTGGCTTTTTTTATGCCCTCAACAAGTCCGTCTGAATTTGCTTGGGTCAAAACAACATGGTCGCCGTCATTAAAATTAAACAAAGCATTTTTGTCTTTATCGTTAATATATTTAAAAGTAAAATTATCAAAACATCTGAGTTTTTGATTGTTTTGGTTTGTACTAGAAAACTCATAACCCTTTGCTTCACAAAACTCTCGCATTTTTGAATAAGTAAGTTTTCTGCTTCTTCCGGGACGAACAAAAATTTTGCAGACCCCGTTATTTGTTTTTACAAGTTTCATTGGATAGTCGTCTTTTATGTCGTCACCCGCAAAAAATATATTTTTGCTGATTTTATTTGGGTCAAAAACATTAAGCAGTCTTTGCACGCTTTCACACTTTCTGAATTGCTCATTCATTTTTATAGCTTTATTTTGTTCAGAAAATTCCACCCATTCAAAAGATTCTTCAAAAGATTTTTTGTTGGGAATAATTTTAAAAAATCCGTCATTTTCTCTAAGCACAATATACTTAAAAAACCTAAGACAAGAGGCCTCATTATTCACATCTTTGTTCAAAACAAACAAGTTAAAAAAATCATGCAAAAGCAAAATACTGCCGTCTTTTTCTTTTAAGTTAAACGATGCATTTGAAACCACACAAATAACAGGCGTAAAGCCCGTAAGCTTTTCAAAATCAACAAGGCTTTTTGTTAAATATCGCATAGAAACAAGAGGCTTAGACGAATTGTAATTGTCATAAAACATAGAATGAGCTCTCATGCCTATATCATTATAGTTAACCAAGGTTTTGTTGTAATCAACAAAAAACAACATTTGGTTTTCTTTAATCTGAAAGTTGTTTTCTTCCATAAAAATAATCCTTTTTAGCTTAATAATGCCATTATAACACAATTTATTTAACTTTTAAATATTTACGCACAAAATTTTCGCTTGATTTTTTAAATAAATATGTTATAATGTGATAGTGCTAAGCTAAATGGGGAGCTGGTAGTGCCCTGTAACCTGAGATCTACCATAGCAGGATTGACCGCACCATTAGGGATAAGATATGGGAGGTTGCACCAAGCAAGCGGTGTTGATAACAAGGTCCTAAGCAACGGAAACTTGTGAACCGTGTCAGAGCCTGACCGCAGCAGCACTAAGCAAGACCTTTCGTGTGCCTTGGGGTAGCTTTGTTGGAGCTGGCTACTTGGTTTCCACTTCGGTGTCTTATTTCGACGGGTGTGCTTAGCACTTTTTCAAACAATTATGTGACCATAAAGGTCACTTTTTTATTTTAATTTTAAATAAAAAAGCAAAGGTTATTTCGCCTTTGCCTTTTAAAATTAGAGCCGTAATTAAACTTCAAGAAGCATTTTGTCAGCAACTAGTGCAATAAATTCGCCGTTTGTTGGTTTTTCATTGTTTGTGTAAACAGTAAGACCAAAAATGTTGTTAATGTTTTCAATTTTTCCTCTGTTCCAAGCAACTTCAATGGCATGCCTTATTGCCCTCTCAACCTTAGAAGCCGAAGTTTCAAAGCGTTCTGCTATTGATGGATATAATTTTTTAGTGATTGAGTTAATAATGTCAGGATCTTCCATCGCAAGTTTAATTGCTTCTCTCAGGAACTGATAGCCTTTAATATGTGCTGGAATTCCAACAGTAATAAAGATGTTAGTGATTTTTTCTTCAATACTCTTTTCACTGTCATTTTTAGTAACCACCATGTTGCTTTCAAAATCTTGACTAAAAAGTTCTTCCACTCTTTTTGCAAGAGAATCAAAATTTACAGGTTTAAGCATATAATATTCAGCACCCATAGCTACCGCCTTTTTTATGAATGTGTCACTAGAAAGAGCAGAAATAACAATAATTTTGGTCTTAAAGTTTTTGCTTTTAGCTTCTTCAATAACCTCAAAGCCATCAACGCCCGCAAGCACTAAGTCTAAAATAACTGCGTCAAAAGTTTGGCTTCTGATAAGCTCAACAGCGTCCCTCCCATTAGTAGTGATTTGAACATTCATGTTAGTTTTTTCTTCGGTAAGTTTTTCAGAAATTAATTTACTTTCTTCTAGGTTTTCATTTGCGATTAAAATTTTTGTTTCTTCCATAAAAAACTTCCTTTTCATTTTTATTTGCTCTACGCAATAAGAATATTTTAGCACGAAAGGTATAATTTTGGCAAAAAATATTTAATTATGAAATGTAATATTTCGTGTGATTTCGTAAGAATTCGTCGAATTTAGTCAACTAAAAATCGCCAAAAATCAAATTTTGTAGCATAAGGCACTATTCTAGCATAAATTGAAAAACAAATTTTTTAAATCACAAAAATTTTTCAGCAAAAATGTGTTGCAAATTTCGACAAAAAGCCCAAAAATGCTTAATTTTTCGCAAGTTGCAAAATTTTTAAGCAAAACTCAAATTGAAAAAAATTAGACAAATTTTCAAAATTTTTTAAAGAAAAAAGCAAAGATATCACTGTTTAAAACTACTTTAAATTTAAAATTTTAAGTTAAAATTAAATTAGTTTTGCAAACTTAATTTTATTTTTATTATACTCAACATCAAACTTTTATATCAATCACCACAACCAAAATTCAAAGTTAAATAGTTAAATTAAATTAATCGTATATTAATTACTTTTAGTCCGTTAAATCTCTTTTTGTTTTTCACCCTTCCCTCTCCACAAACTTTTCCCCCACCTTGATAAATTGTTTGCCGCTCCCAAAAGGAGAGGTGCATTCATAAGCATATTGAAAAGATTTTAATAAACATAATTTTCAAATTCACAAAAACCCACAAACAAAAAACCTTAGGCACAAACCTAAGGCTTTTTTATTTTCAAAATCATTCTATTTCTTTTTCCAATATTTGCCACTATAAACATCTTTTATATAAGTTGCATTTTGTGCCGGATCTGTCAAAACAACATCTATTCCACTAGAATCATATTCTAACCAAGCAATAAACCACCCTTCCGAGTCTTCAAAGGTTACAGAAGTCAATTTACTACACTGATAAAATGCAGATTTTCCAATGCTTTTTACACTTGATGGGATAATTATGCTGGTTAAACTGCTACAACCCCTAAATGAATAATTTCCTATACTTATTACACTCTTTGGAATTGTTATGCTAAATAAACTGCGACAATTATAAAATGCATCATTTCCTATACTTGTTACACTTGATGGGATTGTTATGCTCGTTAAATTGCTACAACTATAAAATGCATTATCTTCTATACTTGTTACTCCATTTGGAATTATTATACTCGTTAAACTACTACAATAAGCAAATGCTTTTTTGCCTATACTTGTTACACTTGATGGGATTGTTATGTTCGTTAAACTTCTACAATAAACAAATGCACATTCTCCTATACTTGTTACACTATTTGGGATTACATATTCAGTCGCTATTTTTCCGGCTGGATAACAAAGTATTGTTGTTTTATCTTTATTAAATAATATTCCGTCTTCACCTTTATATTTTATGTTATTTTCTTCTACACTTATGCAAGTTAAACTGCGACAATTATAAAATGCATCATTTCCTATACTTGTTACACTTGATGGGATTATTATATCAGTTAAACTGCTACAATCAGAAAATACAAGATCTCCTATATTTGTTACTCCATCTGGAATTATTATACTTGCTAAACTGCTACAAGCAAAAAATGTACCTTTGCCTATACTTGTTACACTGCTTGGGATTTCTATACTTGTTAATCCACTACACTTTTCAAATGCATATTCGCCTATACTTGTTACACTATCTGGGATTATTATATCAGTTAAACTGCTACAACATTTAAAAGCATAATAACTTATACTTGTTATTCCATCTGGAATTTTTATATTTGTTAAACTACTACAATAAAAAAATGCACTATTTCCTATACTTGTTACACTCTCTGGAATTGTTATATCAGTTAAACTGCTACAACTAGCAAATACATAATCTCCTATACTTGTTACGCTTGATGGAACCGTTATACTTGTTAAACTGCTACAATCTCTAAATGCATAACTTCCTATATTTTCAACACCTTCTTTTATTGTTATGGTTCTAATATTTGTATTGTTATAAAACGCACCAGAAGTGGCAGATGTTCCGTCTTTAATCCCATAAACCTTCTTGCCTTGGTAGGTGGCTGGGATTGTTATGTCGGTTA
>CAQFKO010000037.1 GCA_948787875.1 uncultured Eubacteriales bacterium | reverse complement strand
GTGAATAATTTTAAAAAACTTCCTAAAAATTTTGGTGCTTTAATGCATACTATTGTCATAATTACCTCCGCTTTTATTGCATTATATGTGCGGGATAAAAAATGTGTGTTTAATTTTTAAAATACTCTCGAATGTTATTAATCAGTCCTCTTCCCTTTAATTGTTTTATAGTTTTTTTCATATTCTTTGAATTGAATACAGTTGCTCCGCTAACTAAAATATTTGCTCCCATTTTTCTCAAAATTTTTGCATTTTTGATATTGACACCACCGTCAATTTCAATAAATACATTTCTGTCTAACTCGCGAATTTCCGCAACCTTTTCTGCCATTCCCGGAATAAATTGTTGACCGCAAGAACCCGGTTTTACGCCCATTACCACTACAACATCAATTAGTCCTGTGGATAATAATTCTTTTATTTTTAAAGCAGGAGTTTTTGGATTAAGTGCCAGACCTGCAACCATATTTTTTGAACGGATTTTCTTTAAGGTTGCAACAACATCTTTGCAAGCTTCATAATGAACTGTTAATATATCTGCCCCTGCTTCTGCATATTTGTCTATAACACTGTCAGGGTCTTCTACCATAAGATGAACATCTAAAAGCAAGTTTGTTAAATCTTTTACTTTGTCTACAAACTTATAATCAAAACTTGTGGTTTTTACAAACTTTCCGTCCCATATATCAAGGTGGACAAAGTTTGCCCCTGCTCTTTCAATTTTATCCAAAGATTCTTTTAAAACTTCTTCATTTTTATAATCTACCGCAACGATTGACGGTGAAATCCTTATTAATTTTGGTTTCATACCCTTCTCCTTAAAGTTATTATTTTATAATTATTTATTTTTATGATTGCTTAATTTTTGAGCGTCTAAGCTGTCCGCAAGCTCCCGCAATGTCACTTCCGAGTGTTCTTCTTGTTGTTGCGGATATGCCCTGCTTTTTTAATTCTTCCCAAAACTGCGAAGCTTTTTGTTTTGTTGGAGGTTTTAGTGCGGGATTGGTTTCTTCACTGTTTGGAGTTGTGTTTATTGGAATTAAATTAAAGTGATAAGATAAGCCTTTGCATAATTTGTTTAATCTTTCTGCATCGGCAGGGTCTGTGTTTATGTCTAATAATATGTATTCAAAAACTATTCTTCTGTGAGTTTTTTCAAAGTAATATTTTATTGCAAAAAAAAGTTCTTTAAGTGAATATGCCCTTGCAACTTTCATGATTTTTTTTCTTTGTTCGTCTGTTGATGCGTGAAGCGAAATTGTTAAGGTTATGCCGAGATTTTCGTCTGCCAATGCCTTTATTTTGTCTGCCAAACCGCAAGTTGATAGCGAAATGTTGCGTTGTGATAAATTGAAGCCCTCTTTTGCCGAAATTAACCTTATAAATTTAACAACATTATCATAGTTGTCAAGAGGTTCTCCGCAGCCCATAAGCACGATATTTGTAATTTTTCGGTCAGCTTTTGTGCCTTTAAGGTGGTGGTTTACAGCAAGAACTTCCGATAACATTTCGCCGGCAGTAAGGTTTCTTGCTAAGCCGTCAATTCCTGTTGCACAAAAAGCACAGCCCATTCTGCATCCCGCCTGAGTGGAAATGCAAATTGTGTTGCCATATTTATAACTCATTAAAACGCCCTCGACAACCGTTCCGTCAGAAAGTGCAAACAGATACTTTCGAGTTCCGTCTTTGCTGATTAGCTCTTTTTCGATTGAAACGGGTCTGTCCACAAAATTTTGTTTAAGCATTTCTCTGATTTCTGTCGGCTGATTTGTCATTTCGTCAAAAGATGCGTAGTCATACAGCCATTTGTAAATTTGCTCTGCTCTGTATCTTGGCATTTTTTGACCCCAAGACTCAGCTTCTTGTTTTAGTTCGGTTAGTGTTAGGTCATGTAATAATTTCATATTTTCCTCTTTTGAAAATTCTATACCTTAGTCATTGGATCAAAGGTGTCCAAAGGTTTGATTTTTCTGCCATTTAAAATAACTTTTCCTTGCATGGCTTTTCCTCCCGCAAGTTGCAATTCCGTTAATTCTATTGCGCCGTCACCTGTTTTTACAAACATTCCCCTTTTTGGAGAACTTTCTGTCAAAACCGTTCCCACAGAAAGTGCTTTGCTTTCTTCGGATAATTCAAAATCGATAAGCTTTGCTCTTAAAACTTTAACAATTTGACCGTTTAAGCCGGTTCTTGCGATTGGATTTGGGTTTGCTGCATGAATTAAGCCTTTTATTTCCCTTGTTGATTTTTCCCAATTAATTATGCAATCGTTTTTGCTGATTTTTGAAGTTACTGTTGAATCAAGTTGTTCCTGCTTTATGTAATTGGCAGTGCCATTTTCTATTTTATCAAGCGTTTCAAGCAAAATTTCGACCCCGATTGATGCCAGCCTGTTAGACAAATCGCCCGCTGTTTCGTTTTCAAATATTGGAGTTTTTGCAATGCTTATAATGTCGCCCGTGTCTAGCCCAATATCCGTTTGCATAATTGTTACGCCTGTTTCAACATCTCCGCGCATTATTGCGGTTTGAATGGGAGAAGCTCCTCTGTATTTTGGTAGTATTGATGCGTGAACATTGATTACGCCGTATTTTGGAATATCAAGAACGGCTTGACTTAATAATTGCCCATAAGCTGCGGTAACCATAATATCAGGATTTAAGGCTTTTAAATCTATTAAACCATCTCGTGATATTTTTGGAAACTGAAACAGTGGTATTGAGTTTGTTATAGCGTATTTTTTTACTTCGGAAAACTCTATTTTTCCACCACGCTCTGTTGGTTTGTCGGGCTGAGTTACAACGGCAACTACTTCATGTTTTGAATGATATAAAGGATCTAGGCACTTTGCTGCAAATTCAGGGGTTCCAAGAAAGATTATTCGCATTAATTTTCTCCTTCATTGCTTTTATTGTTTTTTGTGTTACGATAATATTCGTCTCGGTCTTTAAACATTTTTGTGGCTTTGTCAACATATAAAATGCCGTCTAAGTGGTCATATTCATGACAAAAACATTTTGCTTCAAAGCCGCTAAATTTTTTGTTGACCTTTGCTCCGGTTCTGTCTTGATATTCCACCCAAACTTTTTCGGGGCGTTCAACTAAGCCACATTTTCCCGGAACAGACAAACAGCCTTCAACTTTAATTTTGTTTATGCCTTCTGCTCTTAAAAGTTTTGGATTAATACATTCTCTTATTCCGTGCCCAACGTCCATAATAAAAAGTCTTTTTAAGATTCCAACTTGCACAGCTGCCAGCCCCGCGCCTTCTGCTTTTTTTAAGGTGTCATGCATATCGTCAAGCAAAATGCCAAGCCTTTCGTCAAAATCAAAAACAGGCTTGGATATTTTTCTTAAAAGTTCGTCTTCTTCTTTAACAATATTTCTTATTGCCATAAATTCTCCATTAACTTAAATTTTGCGGATTTATTTCTACAAAAACTGTTGTGTTAGATTTTTTTATTGTGCTTGATAATTCAAACAACTTTTTTGTGATTTCTTCTTCTTTGTTTGGTTTTAATCTTATTAAAATTTGCAAGCGATATTTATTTTGAATTCTGCCGATTGGCGAACGCATTACGCCAAGATAAACAAAACTGTCTTCATACTGATTTTGCAAATTCCTTACTTGTTCATAATACACCCTTGCGGCTTCTTTTGCAAGTTCTTCGCTCTCTGATGTAAAAAGAATTCGTATTATCTTTGTAAATGGTGGATACATTGTGACTTGTCGTAAATTGATTTCCTTTTTGTAAAAAGCCGTGTAGTCATAAAATGAAGCAAGTTTGTAAACATAGTGCCTTGGAACATAGGTTTGCAAATATATTTCGCCCGCCTTATCTGCTCTTCCTGCTCTTCCTGCGACCTGAGTTATAAGTTCAAAAGTTTGCTCACTTGAAGAATAAGAACTTTGATATAAGCTTACATCAGCATCTATAATTCCCACAAGCGTTACGCTTGGAAAATCATGCCCTTTTGCAATCATTTGGGTTCCCACTAAAATTTGAGTTTTTCCGCTTCTGAAATCGGATAATATTTTTAAGTGTGCGTCCTTGGTTTTTGTTGTGTCATTGTCCATTCTTGCAACCGAAACATTAGGCAAAAGTTCATTTAATTCTTTTACAACGCGTTCGGTGCCTATTGCGCCTGTTGATAACTCGCTGTTTCCGCATTCCGGACATTCAGTAAATATTTTATAGCGGTTTCCGCAATAGTGACATTTTAAGGATTTTTCGTATTTATGCAAAACCAAAGAAACATCACAATCATTGCACTTTGCTACCCAACCGCACTTTTTGCACATCAAAAATGATGCAAATCCTCTTCTGTTTATAAATAGCATTGCTTGATTTTTTTCTTTTACGGTTTTGATTAGAGCTGATTTTAGTGCATTAGAAAATATTCCTGTGTTTCCGCTAAGTATTTCCCCGCCCATATCAATTATTTTTAACGGAGGAAGTTCTTTTTTGTTAATGCGCTCTTTCATTTCCAAAAGCTGATAATTTCCCGTCATCGCATTATGATAACTGACTAGGCTAGGGGTTGCGCTTCCAAGCACCAGCGATGCACCAGAGAGCCTTGCGCGCTCTTTTGCAACCTCTATTGTGCTGTATCTTGGATTTGAATCGCTGTTATATGAATTGTCGTGCTCTTCGTCAATAACTATTAAGCCGATGTTTTTAAGTGGTGCAAAAATCGCAGACCTTGCACCGATAACAATTTTTGCTTCTCCGAACAAAATGCGTTGCCACTCGTCAAAGCGCTCACCCATGGAAAGTCCCGAGTGCAAAATTGCAACATTGTTGCCAAAACGAGATCTGAAATTCATTAATACCTGTGGGGTTAATGAGATTTCGGGAACAAGCATAATTCCTGTTTTGTTTTTGTCAATCATGTTTTGCATGCAATGCATATAAACCTCGGTTTTTCCGCTTCCGGTAACTCCATGAAGCAAATATACATTGTTTTCGTTGGTAATGCGGTCAACAACGGATTGCTGAGTTAGTGTTAAAGTAATGTTGTTATTGCAAAAATCTTGATAGGTTTTATAAGGCGTTCTTCTTACGGTGACGGCTTTTGTTGAAATAATTTCATTATTTATTAATTTTTTTATTGAGGCAGAATTGAATTTTTTATTTAAAATTGTAAGATTTTCTGAGCCGTGTTCAAGAAGATAGTTTATAGCACTAATTTGATTTAAAGAATTTTTTCTGACAGTCAAAAGATATTCTTTTGCCTTAGTTTCGTCTTTTATAAAACACTCGGTTTTTACAAGTTCTTTAACTCTTCCCAATCTAAGCTCGCTTGGAAGAAACAATCTTAGTGCGTCGCACATTCCTGTATTAAATTTTCTTTTCATAAACTTTGCAAGTTCAAGCTGGTCGGGTTGAATGATTGGAAATGTGTCTATTGCACTGATTATAGTTTTAAGTTTTGATGGGTCATATTCGGTGTTAGAAGTTATTTCGATAAGATAGCCTTCTTTTGTTATTTTTCCGAAAGGAACCAGAACTCTGCTACCCACGGATATATCTTCGCTTGGCAAAAGATAGTCGAAAACATTATCGACCAAACTGCTTGCAATATCAATAATAACTCGCCCGATTTTCATATTTACCTATAAAAAAAGTTAGTATAAATTAATTATATACTAACTAAGTGTTATTGTCTAACAAATTTTGAATTAGTCTTTTGGATGCTTTGAAATTGTGTAGTAACCCTCATAAAATTCTTTGCTTGCAAATTCAATAGGTTTAACCCTTTGATGATCTCTGAAAAATTCAGGTTTGTCAAGCAACAATTCTTTTGCTCTTTTAGAAACAAGCGAACATAAAATATATTTGTTGCCTGCACTTTCAATTACTTTTTCAATAGGTGGATTTAGCCAAGACATAATATTACTCTCCTTTTTCGTGCCACTATTATAGCACATTCGTTATATCAAATTGCAATAGTTTTTACATAAAAAATATATTTTTTTTATAAAAGTATCGTTAATTGCAAAAATTTTGTCAGATTTTGGTTAAAAATTCGTCTTCATACATTATTTTTATGCCAAGTTTTTTGGCTTTATCAAATTTGCTACCCGGGTTTTCACCCACAAGCACTATATCTGTGGAACTTGTTACACTTGAAGTTGTTTGACCGCCTTGTTCTTCAATAAGTTCCCCCGCTTTTGACCTTGAAAACTTTGTCAGAGTTCCGGTTAAAACGACTTTTTTGTTAGTAAAGTATCCGTTTTTTGTTTGCGCAAAAGATTGTTCTTCTATTTTTAAAATCTTTTTTAATTCTTCAATTTCTTCAATATTAAAACTTTCGCAAAAATAATGCTTTATCGCAGTTGCGGTAATAAGCGCAATATCGTCAAGTTCAACAAGCTCTTCAACGGTGGCTGACATAAGATTGTTAAGTGTTTTGTAGTGCTTGGTTAGTTGTTTTGCCATTTTTTCACCAATGCCGTCTATTCCAAGTGCAAAAATAAAGTTTGAAAGCTTGCAGTTTTTGCTCTTTTCAATGCTATCTAGTGTGTTGCTAATTTTTTTATCTTTGAAGCCTTCTAATTGAGATAGGTCGTCTTTGGTTATTCTGTAAATATCGCTGAATGTTTTTGTTCCGAATTTTTCATACAATGCTGTTACAGTTTGAACAGATAGTCCGTCGATTTTCATGGCATTTCTTTTTGCAAAGTGAGTAAGTCTATAAATTATTTGGTCTTTGCAACCATAATGATTTGGGCAATAAAGTTCTGTTCCCGTATCTTCAAGCAGGCTGTTACAGCAAGGACAATTAGTTGGCTTTTTTATTTCTTTTGAATCTGTGAAAGTTTCTGCCACTGACAAAATTTCAGGAATAACCTCGTTGCTTCTTCTGATAAAAACTCTGTCGCCAAGCTTTACTTTTTTTCTTAAAATATCATTAAAGTTGTTAAGGGTTGCTCTTTTTATTGTTACACCGCAAAGCTCAACGGGTTCAAGTTCTGCAACGGGAGTTATTCTTCCTGTTCTACCGACTTGCCAAGTTACATCGTTTAGTGTGGTTGAGGTTTCTTCGGCTTCAAATTTATAGGCAATTGCCCATCTTGGAACTTTTTCGGTAAAACCCAAATGCTCTCTTGTGTTTGTGTCGTTGACCTTAATAACGATGCCGTCTATTAAAAAGTCTAAGGAGTTTTTTGTTTTTGTTACTTTTTCTATCAAATCTTTTATTTCGGAAAGGCTTGTTGCTATTTTAAAAAAGCCTCCGACTAAAAATCCTTGTTCCTTTAAAAAGTCTGAAATTTCTTTTTGAGAAGAAAATGCTTTGTCGGGAGAATTGTTTATGTTGTATGCAAAAAAGTCAAGATTTCTGCTTGCTGTAACGCTTGTGTCAAGATTTCTTATTGCACCGGCAACCGCATTTCTTGCGTTTTTGAGTTTCTCCTCTGATTTGGCATTATATTTTTCTAATTCAGAAAGCTTTATAATGCCCTCTCCGTGAATGGTTATTTTGCCTTTATATTTTATAGAAAGAGGAACGGTTCTGATGGTTTTTACTTGACTTGTAACATCTTCTCCGACTTCGCCGTTTCCTCTTGTTGAAGCCCTTACAAGATTTCCATTTTCGTATTCAAGGCAAAGGGTTAAACCATCAAATTTATATTCAACAGAGTATTCTTTTTTGTATGGATAAATTTTTTCGTTTCGAGTTTCCCACTCTTCAATTTCTTCCATTGATTGAGCTTTTCCAAGGCTATAAATTTTTTGCTCATGGTGAACTTTGACAAACCCTTCCAATACCTCTCCGCCCACCTTTTTTGAAGGCGAGTTTTCCAAAACTATTCCTGTTTCTTTTTCAAGGTCTAATAGTTTGTAATAAAGAGCGTCCCACTCTTTGTCGGAAATTGTTGGGTTGTCTAAAACATAATATTCATAGCTTGCTTTGTTGATTTTTTCGATAAGCGATTTTATTTCGTTTATGATTATATCATTATTTTTGTTTGTCATGATTTACCTAATTTTATATAATTTATTAATTATTATGTAATTTTTCACTTATTTTCAATAAAATTTGCGTTTTTTATTAATTTTTTATAATTTCTAATTTTGCATATTTTAATGAAAGTGTTTTAATTCCCACCTTATCAAAGTTGATGGTAACAAAAGCACTTGTGAAGTCTGTTACGCCAAGTGTTATTGTTCCTTCTCCAAAATGATGATGCGAAACTCTTGTTCCTTTTTTGAATTTTGCAAAGTCGGAAGCAGATAAAGTTTGTGTTTGATTGGAATTATTCTTGCTGCCATATAAGTTGTTATTGCCTGAAACATTAACTATATTTGCGTGAGTTGACATCTTTTGATCTAGACTTGAAGAGGAATAAGATTGTTCCAAAAAGTTGCTTAAACTCTCTTGTGATAAGCTGTTTCTTTGAGGCAAAGAATTTGTGTTTTGTTTCTTTAATTCGTCAAACATTTCCGGCAAAAATCTCGACATAATTGTATATTCAGTTCTGCGTGATTCAAAGTTGAATTTGATTTTTGGACGAGTTAAATATAGATTGTTTTTGGCTCTGGTAACAGCAACATACATAAGTCGTCTTTCTTCTTCAAGTTCATTGGGGTCTCCGCTGTTTATTGCCCTGCTCAAAGGAAACAGTCCGTCATTTAGTCCCACAACAAAAACCGAATAAAATTCAAGTCCTTTTGCTGCATGAATTGTGATAAGCGATACAAAGTTATCTTCGTCTTGCATTGAGTCAATATCTCTCATAAGCGTTATTGATTGCAAAAATTCGTCGATACTTGCTCCTTCATTAGAGTCTGAAAACTCGGCAACTGACTTGATTAAGTCGTCAACGTTTAGGCATTTGTTTTCGTCTTCTTCCGTTTTTGTTCCGATAGCTTCTTTTATGCCTACTCTTTGAACAAGGTATTTAACAAATTCTTCAAGTTGCATTGTATCTTTTTTTGTATTTAAATCATTAAATAAATCTCGTACATTATTAAGTTTATTGAGCAGACCGCCACTGATGTTATATGAAGAAGCGTTCATGATAACTTGCATTAATGATACCCCATTTTGTTTGGAAATTTCATTAATTTCAGCAATTGATACATCTCCGATTCCTTTTTTCGGAAAGCCTAACATTCTTGTTGTTGCTTCTGTGTCATTTGGATTTGCCACTAAATATAAATATGCAGTGGTATCTTTGATTTCTTTTCTTTCAAAAAACTTAAAACCGCCGTAAACCTTGTAAGGAATGTTATAAGTTAATAACTTTTCTTCCAAAAGCCTTGAAAGTGAGTTAACTCTCATCAAAATTGCAAAATCAGAATATTTATAACCTTGATTTGTTACAAGATATTCGATTTTTTCGGCAATGAATTCAGCTTCTTCAATATCATTATAGGCTTGCTTTAAAATAACATCGCTTCCGTCTGAGTTGTTTGTCCAAAGGTTTTTATCAATTCTTGAAGCATTATTTTTTATTAATTTGTTTGCAAGTTCTACAATTTTTTTGGTTGAACGATAATTTTGTTCAAGTTTAAAAATTTTGCAATTTTCAAAATCTTTTGTAAATTGTTTTACATTGCCTACTTGCGCTCCACGCCAAGAATAAATGCATTGGTCTTCGTCGCCGACGGCACAGATATTTTTATTTTTATCTGCCAAAAGTTTAACAAGTTCGTATTGTGCGGTGTTTGTATCTTGAAATTCGTCTACAAAAATATATTTAAATTTGTTTTGATAATGTTCAAGAACTTCGGGAAATTTGCGAAGAAGTACATAAGTTTTTACCAAAAGGTCATCAAAATCAAGCGCGTTGGCTTTTGCAAGTTCTTTTTCGTATTCTGAGTAAATGGCAGTGATTATTTCGCACTTCTTTTTGTCATGAATAAATTTTGAGTATGCTTCTGGTGAAAGCAAGTTATTTTTTGCGTTAGAAATGTGCCAAGCAAAAGTTTCTGCGTTTATATCCGTTCCCCTCTCGGCAACCACTCTTTTTATTACTCTGTTTTTTTCTGTGTCGCCATATATGGAAAAACTGCTTGTAAATCCAAGCAAGTTGATGTTGCTTCTTAAAATTTTTGAACACATTGCATGAAAGGTACAAATCCACATTCCGTCAATGTCACCCACCATTTTTTCCACACGCTCTTTCATTTCGTTTGCCGCCTTATTTGTAAAGGTTATGGCAAGAATATTATAAGGCTTTATTTCAAGGTCATTTAGCATGTGTGCTATTCTGTGAGTAAGCATGCGGGTTTTTCCGCTTCCTGCCCCTGCCGTCACTAATATTGCTCCGTCACAAATAGAAGCCGGCAAATATTGTTCTTGATTTAAATTATTTAAAATAGTGCTTTCGTTCATAATGTTTTCTTCCAAATAAAGTTTAACACAAATCAGTATTTTTTCAAACAAAAAAATGGTGACAAATTCACCATTTTTAAATATAAAAGTCAATTTAAGAAACTTTGTTTTCTTGTGCCAAAAAATAATCTTTAAGTTCGTTGTATTTTCTTGCCATGTTAATAATGTATCTTTCTTTTTCCGCACTATTTAAGCTGTTAAACACAGAATAATCTGTGAGTTCGGCAAGTGGATTATAAACATCGCCCTTTTCCAAAATCTTTTTGACTTTGTCGTATAGAGGGTCTTCTTCAATTAGTTGCTTATTTGCAACAATCGCATAAGTTGTTTGTGAAAGATATGCGCTTGTTGTAACTTTTTCACTTTGTGTTTTGATTGTTTGTCCTGCGCTACTTAGTCGCTTTTTTGCCTTTTGTGCTAACATTTTAAGTGCGTTATTTTGCATATTTATCTCCTTTATATTTTTGGTAATTTTATATTAGCACAGTTAAAATTACATGTATCCACCATGACAAAAGTTCTAAATATTCGACAGTAATAGCTTAAATTTTGCAACAAAAAAAACAAGCAATTTTGCTTGTTTTGTTTTTATCCTTTTCTTGCACGCTTTCTTGCGGCTTCACTTTTAAGCTTTTTTGCAACAGAAGGTTTAACATAAGCTTCTTTCTTGCGGATATCTCCGATGATGCCGTCTTTTTGACATTTTCTTTTCCATCTTTTGATAGCACTGTCAAGACTTTCGTTTTCTCCGACTTTAACGGTTGTCATAGCTAAATTCACCTCCTCTCAAATAACATGACTAGATATTAACATAAATATTTTTATTTGTCAATTCTTTGTGAAACAAATATAAATTTTTCAACTTTAAACTATTTTATGAATTTGG
>CAQFKO010000036.1 GCA_948787875.1 uncultured Eubacteriales bacterium | reverse complement strand
CACCTAAAACAAAAGTTGAAAGCCCCATAAAAAACTCTGCAATTTCTTTTGTTGTCCATTGCAAATCTTGATACATATACATAAAAATTGCTATTCCGCTTTTATCTCTTTTTATCTCGGCAACAATTAACATTATTAAATTTTCGTCGAAATTTTCTTTTTTTAGTTCGCTTATAAATTGTTCAATAATTATATTTTCCATAAATTTTACTCCGAATTAAATTTATTCTCCTAATTGAGTTGGCTTTTTAGGAATTTGTTGCGTTGAATTTGGAGCAAAACCCATTTCTGCATTAATTGCACTTATTGCATCTTCTTTGTTGCAAAGAACCCAATTTCCGTTGTCTTTGACAAAAAGTTTTCCATTTTCGCACTTAATAACGCCATTATTAAAATCAGCAGGATAATCCACAACCAAACCATTGTTGTCAACTTGAATGATTGCTCCGCTGTTGGTTTTGTAAATTGTTCCGATAACAAGTTTTGTTTTTTGGTCTATCACACTACTAATATATTTATAATCGTTGCTATTTGTATAATTCATAACCTCTCTCCTTTAACTTAACTTTATTGTAACATATCAAAATTTACAAATCAATACTTTGCCAAATTTTTGTTTTTGACTTTACAGATTATAAATAATTTTATCTAGTGCATCAAAAACATCTTTTGCCTTTTCAAACTTAAAAACTGTTTCATTTTCAGTTTGCTTTGACATATTTTTAAGCGTTTCATAATCAAGATAAATAAGTTCTGATAATTCTTCCTCTTGAATAACAAAATCAGTTAGTGGAATTTCTGCCAAAATATAATAGTTGTAAGAAAAGTTATGATTTTGAGGTTCTTCTCTTCTTCTTACTACAAGTGGCTTAACATCATATTTGGTTAAGTCAATGCCAATTTCTTCTTTTGCCTCTGTTTTTAAAGTTTCTTCAATGCCGTCCTTTTCCACAACATGACCGGCACAAATTCCAAGTTTGTTTGGATTGATTCTTTTATTTGGGCTTCTTCTTTGCATCAAAACTTCTTTTGTCTTTGGATTTATTACCCAAAGTGCAACCTCATTGTGCCAAAGTTCTTTATCATGAACAATGCTTCTTTTCTCCAACCTTTCCGTTGAATTTCCGTTACTGTCCAAAACCATCAAAAGTTCTTGTTTGTCTGCAACTTTTTTCATAATATTATATTGCTCCTTGATTATATTTTAACTATAAGGTTTATAAAACTTTTTTTTGCTTACATCAATAATTATTCTTGAACGGAAGATTTTTTGAAACCTTCAATTTGTCTTGGGTCTAAGTGCTCTTTTATTAGTTCGGCAGCCTCCAAACAATGTTCAACATCAACGCAAACACTTTTTCCCTCTTTTCCGATTTTAAATTCTATTGTGCCTGCTTCTGTTTCATTAAACTTGCTACTTTCTTCATTAAGCCCAAACTTGCTTACACTGAATGTGTTTATTTCACTATATTTAACAATTTCCCAATCATTGTTAAAAAATTTATTTCGCCTTATAAATTCAAAATATTGACTGTAAATTCTTAAAACTACCTTTCCCCTTGAATAAACAATATGGCTTATTCCCGCAACAATAACCGCAATTGCACCACTTCCGAAAAACGCACCTGCAAGAATTGAAATCAACAACCCGCCAAAAAGCCCATACCTTCCGCCAATTGCAAAAAGAATAGAAAAATAAACAGTAAAAACTAAGGCCACTATGCCTATAACAATCCAAGTTATTCCCCATTCGCATTTGCCCTTAAATTCTTTCATTGCAAGTTTATTATAACAAAAATAAATTAAAAAAGTAAATTAAAAGAATATGATTAAATTGATTTTTGTAATTTAAAAAAGTTGTAAGTCAAATATTTTTTATTTTAACTAAGATAATAAAACAAGCTTTTAATTTTTTAAAAAAACTTTCTTTTACATTTAAAATTTTGGCAAACAAAAAATCACACACAAAACTGTGTGTGACTTATTGTTTTGGTGCGAGGAAAGGGGGTCGAACCCTCACTACTTGCGTAAGCCGCCCCTTAAACGACCGCGTCTGCCATTCCGCCATCCTCGCAAAGGGAGTTTGTAATTTTTTCAAATTACGACACTAGTATAACCATTTTATTTATATTTGTCTAGTATTTTTTTAAATTTTTTAAAATCATATAACAAATTTTTGGCAATATAAAGCATTAAGCTTCTTTGATTTTAAAAACAATGGCAACAATTCCGTTTTTTTCAATAAGCTCAAAAGATTCATTTGACAAAAACAAGTCTGTCGCCTTGTCTAATGTGCTGCTTGGCTTAAAGCCACATCTTTCCTTCCCAAGCATTTGTGTTGCCTCTTCAAAACTTACAAAATACATAAGATTATCAATAGTTGCAGAAACCTCATTTACTGCATTTGAATTTTCTTCCGCAACGGCTTTTTCTTCTGACTTTCTTTTAAAGGTAATTAAGTTTCCGACTGCAAGCGTTTTTCTTTTTGAATCGTTAATAGCAAGCTGAATATCTTTTTTTCCGCTTAAAATTCTGTCAAACTCTTCGCTCGCAATTTCAAAAGTATAAATATCCTCCATAAGTACCTCAAACTAATTTTATAATTCTATTATAAAGTAAGTTAAAATTATTGTCAAGAAACAAATATAGTAAAATCAAGTTTTACATTCCTTTGTTTTGAGATAAGTAAATATTGTAATAACCTTTAACCTTATAAAAATAATTTTTTGTTTCTGAGTATGATATTTTTTCCGGCAACAAATTTCCGGACTCGTCAATCCAGCTCTTTACAGCAGTCTCCCCCGCATTATAGGCACATATAACAACATCAATATTATTAAACTTGTCAAAAAGATACCTTAAATAAAAACAACCGTATTTTACATTGGTTTGAGGTTCTAAAAGCATTGATGGATCAAACACTTCGTTTAGTTCTGTTGCAATCCACTTTGCTGTTGAAGGAATCAGTTGCATAAGTCCCAATGCCCCCGCATAAGACTTTGCATCAACCTTAAAATTGCTTTCAATTTTTATCACCGCATAAACCAAAGCTGGCTCTAAGTTAAACTCTTGGGCATAATTATTAACATAGTTTTTATATTTTTTTGGATAAAGTGCAAAATTAAAAATCGCAAAAAGCACCAAAGTAAACCCGCAAACAATACCAAAAATTATCAAAATTGACTTTTTCATTATATAATTATTCCACAAAACAAAAATTTATAAACAAAAAACAAACCACAAAAAAGTGGTTTGATTTTATTATTAATAATTAATGAGCGTTACTCCATCTGTAACTTGAAGAGACTTCCGCTTCAAGAGGAACAGCAAGTTTTGCCGCCGATTCCATTTGTTCTTTTAAGAGTTTTGAAACCTTTTCTTTTTCTTCTATCGGGCAATCAATGATCAGTTCGTCATGAACTTGCATAATAAGCCTTGCCTTAAAACCGGCTTCTTTAAGTGCATTAAAAGTGTTTACCATTGCAATCTTAATTATGTCTGCCGCAGTGCCTTGAAGAGGCATATTTTGACTTGCACGCTCTGCTCTTGACCTCACCATATAGTTTGAAACATTAATATCATCCATCTTTCGTTTTCTTCCAAAAAGAGTGGAAGCAAAGCCCGTTTGCTTTGCAATCGAAATAGAGTTATCCATATACTCTTTTACAGCTGGATGCATTGAATAAAAATTATCAATAAATATTTTTGCCTCTGCGGCTTTTATCTTCAAATCTTCCGCCAATCCAAATTGACTTATTCCATAAATAATTCCGAAGTTAACAATTTTTGCCGTTCTTCTCATTTGACTTGTTACAAGATTTGTGGGAACTCCAAAAACTTCACTTGCTGTTCTTGCATGAATATCTTGTTTTTGAGCAAATGCATCAACAAACATTGGGTCTTTTGAAAAATGTGCAAGAAGCCTTAATTCTATTTGAGAATAATCGGCATCTACCAAAATGTTATCTTTGTTTGACGCCACAAACAAACTTCTGATTTCCTTGCTCTCCTCTGACCTAATCGGAATATTTTGAAGATTTGGTTCAACAGATGACAATCTGCCCGTGGTGGTTAAAGTTTGCTTAAAATATGTGTGCACCTTTCCGTCTTTTGCAAGGTGTTGTTTTAACCCTACTAAATATGTGCTAAGAAGCTTTGCAACCTTTCTGAATCTTAAAACCACACCAACTATTTCATGCTCGTTTTCAATAGCTTCAAGATTGTCCGCACTTGTTGACATTTTCTTTTTGTGAGATAAACCAATTTTTCCATAAAGAATTTGCGCAAGTTGTTTTGGAGAATTTATATTGAACTTTTCCCCCGCAAGCTCATAAATTTTATTTTCAAGTTCAAAAAGTTCGCTTTGATATTTTTCCGTAAGCTTATCCAATTTTTCTCTATCCACACAAAAACCGTCATTTTCCATAGAAAACAGCACTTTTGCTAGTGGAATTTCAACATTATTAAACAAATATTGCAAATTATTATCTTCTATCTTTTTTGAATAAATCGATTCAAACTCAAACATATTGCTTGCAATATTAGAAAGTTCCGCCTCGCCGAAAACATCTTCAACTGCATCAACCGAAGTTCCGTCAACAAGAGATTTTGCTATTGAAACATCAAAATAATTTTCCAAAACCAAGCCATAACTATTAAGCTTATACATAATCTTTTTGGAATCAAAGCAGATTTTTTCAATTTGTTTCGACTCAAAAAATTTGCCAAAGATTTCAAAAAACTCATTTTCATTTATGCCTTGCATAAACAAATCCAAATTCAAATGCAACAAATTTTCGTCTTCGCCATAAGATAAATGAATATCACTTGTGTCGAAATATATGGCAAATTTGCCTATTTTTTCGATGTTTTTTGCCAAAATTTGCAGTTCTTCTTTTTTTGCACAATTTTTGATATTATATTTTTTTGGCCTATTATTAACCTTTCCCATATCAAAAACATTTTGCTTTCTTAAAAGAGTTTTAAACTCATACTTTTTGAACAGTTCATAAACATCAACTGAAAACGGATAGTCATATTTGCAATCTTCAAGTTCAAGCTCATAATCTGCCTTTCTTACAATTGTTGCAAGTTTTTTAGACATATAGGCAGAGTCTTTTCCATTTATTAAATTCTCTTTTAGCTTTCCGCTAAAATCCTCAATATGATTATAAACGCCATCAATATCGCCATACTTAATAATTAAATCGGTTGCGGTTTTCGGCCCAATGCCAGCCACTCCCGGAATGTTATCTGATGTGTCGCCTTGAAGCGCTTTAACATCAATAAAGCCTTTTGGAGAAACTCCATATTCCGCAACAAGTTCTTCAACACCCATTTTTTTGAGTTCACTTGTTCCTTTTTTTGTAAAGTAAACTTTTGTATCTTTATCAATAAGCTGAAAAGTATCTCTGTCACCCGTAACAATAATTGTTTCTGTGTTATCGGCAAACTTGTCAGACAAAATTCCAATAATATCGTCCCCTTCAAGTCCTTCCTTTTCGGCAACAACAATATTCATAAGTTTGAGCATTTTTTTAAGAGGTTCAATTTGACTTCTAAGTTCTTCTGGCATAGGCTTTCTGGTAGATTTATATTCGCTGTAAATATCAGACCTAAAAGTTTTTTTTGAAACATCAAACGCAACGGCAATGTGCGTTGGCTTAATATCCTCAATAATATGCAAAATCTGAATTGCAAAGCCATAAACCGCATTCGAATATTCCCCTTCGGAATTTGTTAAAAGTGGCAATGCATAATATGACCTATAAAACACACTGCTTCCGTCAATTATTACAAGTTTGTTTTTCATAAATTTTTCCTCTATATTAATTATAACAATTTTAACACCAAAATAAAAACAAAAAGAGATAATTTTCTCTTTTTGTTTTTCACTATATTTTATAATTTAAAATTATTCTGGTTTTGCCGTAGCAAGTGTTGCACTGTTTTTTAAAGTTATCAAGCTTTCTTTGCCGTCAGTGTATTTTGCAAGAAGTTTATATTCTTTTGTTTGTGCCGATAAAATCAAATTGCAATAAGAATCTTCGCCAGACTCATTATCTAAAAGTTCAGTTATAGAACCTGTATAATTTTGAACATTTTTATCATCTGAATAAACCTTTGTAACGTCACCCTCTAATTTAAAGTATGATAGTGTGCGCTCTTTGTCAAAAATAACTTTTATTGTTACAACATGATTTACCTCATCAACGCCAAAAACATTTTTTTGAGATTTTGACATAGAATCTATTTGTCCACTTACGGTAACAACATCATTTTTTTGTTCAAGTTTTACCATATCGCTGTTTTCAAACTGAACCTCTTTTAACATGGCAGTAGAAAGTTCTATCTTTTCGGGAAACTCTCCGCCACTGTTTCCCTTTGCTCCGCCGTTTCCGCAAGAGGCAAACACCAAACACGCAGAAACAGTTGCCAAAACCAATGAACACAATTTAATAAACTTTTTCATTTTTAATCCTCCGAAATTTATGCAAGCTCAATATCTTGTGCAAAATACACAACATAATTTAACTCTTCTGCATTTTTGTTCCACTTAACAGAAATGGTTATTGTTTTGTTTGGAACAGCTTCTAAAATTATGAATGTATAATTCGAGCCGTTAAGGTGCTCGGCATCATAAGCCCTGATTCCGTTTGTTGAAATTTGTACTTCGTCTTTGTTAACATCAACTCCGATTGCAGTAAGTTTTATTGCAACAACATGAGTAACATCTTCTGCTATTTTAAATTCTTTTTTTACCGCTTCATTTTCAAGTTTATCAACTCTTCCATAAATTGTGTAAACATTTTTATCATCATTTTTTATCTTAACGCCATTATTTGCAAAAGTATAGCTGTCATGAATTCTGTCACCTGCTCCCATAAGCTCAATTGCATCACAACACTTGCCCTCTCCGCAGGCAGAAAACATAAACACAGTTAAAACTGCTAAAACAAAACTTAAAATTTTTTTCATAATATTTCCTCTAATGTTATTTTGTTTAGTTTGACAAAAATTATGTAAAAAATTTCAATATAATAAAAAAATCGCAAATTTTTTAATTTTCACATTGAATTTTATAATAATTTAAACAAAAAAAGAAGATATAACAAAATTGCATATCTTCTTTTTAAATTAAAATTTATTTTTTGCCGACCTTCTTTTCATGACCGAGCCTGCCATTATTAAGGTTTTTGTATTCAAATTCAAATCAGGTTCCTCGTCATGCTCACCAGAATAATCAGCGGTATCGCCGTCTTTTATAACAAGCTTTGCAAATTCTTCCCTTCTTCTTTTTTCCAGCCATTCTTTCATATATTCTTTGTCATTTTTAAAAGCTTTTGATGGAGTGTAATTTTCTTCCTCGTCTGAGTCATCGTCACATAACACCTTTGCTCCACTGTTTGCAAGCATTTTTGTTGTTCTGGCATATAATGCTTCTTCAAAGTTTTCGTCAATTTTTAAATGCTTGTCACTGTTAATATTTAAATATCTTTCAGACAGATGCGGACAAAACAGTTCGTCAACAGAGCCACATTCTATACATCTTGAAAGTCTTCTTGAATGGTCAAAGTGCCTTGGTTTTTCGGGAACCTTTTCTTCCTCAAACAATTCTTGCTCTACACTTTCAGAAAGTGCAGCCTCTTCCAATGCAAGTTGCTGAGCTTTTTCTTCGTCTGACAAAGTTCTGAGTTTTGAAACCGTTTTTGAGGTTTTTACAAACTGCATTCTTCCAAGCAAATCTTCTTCGGTTATTTCAGAAGTTATTGTTTCTTTCTCTTCGCTGGCCTCTTGTTCTAACTCAGAAACCTCTTTCTTAAAAACTTGCTCAACTTTTGGCTTTAATTTTTCTTTAAAGATTTTGACTTTCTTTTTTTCTTTATCTTCAGCGACCTCGGTTTCTTCTTCCAACTTTGTGCTGACAACAAAATCTTCCGAATCTTCTTCTTTTTTTTCTATCGGGTTATCATCGACTTCCTCTGAATTTGTATTAACATCAACTTGTTCGGTCTCTTTTTTTTCAGCAGAAGGAAAAACTTTTTCTATTTTTTTGTCTTTCTTTTTGGCAGAAAAACCAAATATTGCCAAACCTGCCATGATTATGAGCACCAATGCTACAAATAACAGCGGATTATCCATCAAAAATTGAAGCATATTTCTCCCTCCCTTTTATTCAAAATATGTTCTTATTTGTTATCGTCATTATTGTTGTTATTCTTCTTTTGAGCAGCAGCAAGACTTGCAAACCTTGCAGCGAGCGGATTCATTTGAGGATTTATTGCAGTTCCGCCAAACGAAGACGGTCCGAAGCTTGGAGTTTGTGGCATAATTGGTCTGTTTGCCATTGATTGAGAAGCATTTTCTCTTTTTTGCGAAGCAAGTTTTTCTGTTTTTTCTTCCTCAGATTTGCTAAGCGACCTGCGCATATCGGTATCGGCTTGAATATTTTGCATTTCGTAATAGTCATTAACTGAAATCTTTCCCGAAGACAATGCTTTTGCCAAAGCCTTTGGAACTTCTGCCTCTGCTCTTATAACCTCTGCCCTCATTTCTTGAACACGAGCCTTCATTTCATTTTCAGCAGCAATAGCCATGCTCTTTCTTTCTTCGGCTTTTGATTGAGCAATTCTTTTTTCTGCCTCTGCTTTTGCAATATTAAGTTCGGCGTCAATATTTCTGCCTACATCAATATCCGCAATATCCAAAGACGAAATATAATAAGCTGTTCCACGGTCAAGCCCTTTTTCCAAAACCGTTGAAGAAATAAGTTCAGGACTTTCCAAAATCATTTTATGCGAATCGGTTGAACCAACCGTTGTGACAATACCTTCACCAACCCTCGCAATAATTGTGTCTTCTCCCGCACCGGAAATTTGCATAAGCATATTTGATACTACCGTAACTTTTGCCTTAACAATAAGTTCAATACCGTCTTTGGCTACAGCAGAGATTTCCGGAGTTTCAATAATCTTTGGAACGACGGTATTTCTTACAGCCTCATAAACATCACGACCCGCAAGGTCAATTGCCTTTGCCTTTTGAACGGTAAGGTCGATGTTTGCCGAATATGCTGCGACCAAAGCCTTAACAACATTTTCTACACTTCCACCCGCCATATAGTGAGTTTCAAGCTCATCAACCGTTATCTTTAATCCCGCCTTTCTTGCGGTTATGTAATTAAGTGTAATTAGTTGACAATCAACTTTTCTCAGTTTCATTCCAATCAATTTTAACATTGAAATATGTGCAGACGAAACAAAGGCACGAAACCAAAGTTTCATTGGAACCAATACCAGCATTGTTATTATAAGCGACAAAATAACCGCAGATATTAAAACAATACCTATTATCCAACCCACACTTAAAGTTGCACTGCAAACAAGCATAGTTACACCTCCTAATTAACAAAATTATAGCATATATAGTAAAAAAAATCAATAGCCTGATTAAAAATAATTATATTAATATAACATTTTCAATCTTTTTAAAAGAAACGCGATTTTGAAAAAATATAATATAAAAACGCAAATTCAAACAAATTTGCGTTAAAAATCAATAGAAATTAATATCTTTGATTGTTTTTAATATTTTTTTCTATCTTTTGTTTATAAAACAAACCGAATTTTTTTCTAGCTTCGGCATCTGATTTTTCGTATCTTCCGACTACTGCTTGAAGCGTATAATTATAGTCTTCTTCATTGCCATATTTGCCCTTAAACTTTTTTAAAATTTTTATAGAATATTTTTGAGCATCTCTTTCTACTGCTTGATTATTATACATCAAATTATCTGCCGTAGAAGAAAAATAACCCCTCCAATTTCTTTGCCACTTTTTTGCCGTAAACTCATACCATTTAAGTTCTCTGTTTGATGCTGCAAATTGATATGCGTGTCTTGTTTCATGTGCAATGGTTTCAAGGGCATGAAAACGATACTGTGGCTCAAAAATCAAAATTTCATTAAGCACAATTTTTCTTGACCCACCCGCAGTGGTAAAAACACCAAAGCAATTCCAATTTGCACTGCCCTCTTTTATTTCAAGGTCAACGGGTTCGATTTCAAGCCAACGCGAAATCTTTTTTTCCACCGCACAAAGAACCATAAAACGCTTTTCGGGCGAAAGATTATTCCACTTTTTCCATCTGAGTTTTGAAAATACAAATAACATAATTCACCTAACAAAATTTTATCATAAAATAAAAACTCTTTCAACAAAATAATTGAAAATTTTGCTATTTTCAATTATAATATTTTTATGATATACAAAATTATTGACAAAGATATTTATGTTTATGACAAATCGCAATTCAATCCACAGCATATTTTGGAGTGCGGACAAGTTTTTCGTTTTGGAAAGGATAAAAACGGAAATTATTATGTTTTTTCCAAAAACAACAAAGCCGTTATAGTTGAAGAAAAAGACCACTATAAAATAATTTCAAACAATCCGCAATATTTTGTGAATTATTTTGACTTAAACACCGACTATAATTTAATCAAAAACAAGCTAAAAGCTAACAAAGTTCTTTCTCCCATGATTGACTATGGATACGGAATAAGAATTTTGAATGCCGATAGCCTTGAAATGATTTTTTCTTTTATAATTTCACAAAACAACAATATAAAGCGAATTTCTCAAATTATAGAAAGGCTTTGCAGTATTGGAGATAAAACAAACGATAATTATTTTTCATTCCCAACAATCAAGCAACTGTCAAACCAGCCACTTGAATTTTTTCAAACTCTTGGCGCGGGATACAGAGATAAATTTTTAAAAGAAACCGCCGACCAATTAAAAAACCAAAATATAGACGATTTAAAGGCACTTTCTTCTGACGAGCTATACAATTATTTATTGTCGCTTAAAGGCGTTGGACCAAAAGTTGCAAGTTGTATTATGCTGTTTGGTTTTGGGAAAAAAGATAAATTCCCTGTTGATACATGGATAGAACAAGTTTATTACAACCACTTTTCCACCGAAAAACGCACCCGCCCTGCCATTCAAAAATATTTTGAAGACGAGTTTAAAGAAAATTCTGGACTAGCTCAACAATATCTGTTTTATTATGAAAGAGAAAGAAACTAAGGTTATTGAAAATGAATTAGATTATATTTATGTTGCTTATATAAATGTTGATATATCTAAAATAAAACTGCAAAAAGACGAAGTTGAAAATATTGAGTTGATTTCACTTAGCAAATTTAAAAATATGATAAAAGAAGGAAAAGTTATAAAGCGTAAAGAAGTTTGGGAAAAGTTATTTGAACTAACAGAAAATGATTGAGTTTTACATTTATATTTTATCACTTTCCTTTTTATATAAATAGCATCTTTTAATATAAAAAGAACAACAAAAAAGAACTCTGTGTTTTCAGAGTTCTTTTTAATAACCTACTATTTTT
>CAQFKO010000035.1 GCA_948787875.1 uncultured Eubacteriales bacterium | reverse complement strand
AAAAATTCTTAAAAATTTCTAAAAAACTACTCGCAAACGCTTGACAAATTTACATGGGAAATATGATTTACTCTTGAAAATTTATAATTAATATGTTATAATGCAAATATATGCAGGGGGGGGGGGCGAATAAAATGGATACTAATTGGTCTAAACCTAAAAATGACAACAGTTTGGAAAACATTGAAAATTTTAAGATAAAGCTTGAAGCATCTAGAAAATATGTTAATGAACTTTTGCAAAACAAAACCTATGGCAAACTTGAAATTGTGGATGGGCTTGACAAAATAAGAAGTGAAACCGCTCAAAGAATTTTTGAGCTTGCAAGCAAAAATGGAAAAGTTTTTAGAAGTCAAATGGTAACTGACGATATTAATCGTGTGCGTGAAATTCAAAAGAAACAAAAAATAAGTTTTGAAGAGGCAATGCAAACTCTTGTTAAAAATTGCAAATATCAATCTTTGGAAAGACAGTTTGCTGAAAATTATTTTGCCATTATAAAAGATGTTGAAAGCCTAATGCAAGAATATGGTGACAAGCTAAAAGTTTTTCCAATAAGCGCACTTTCTGCTGAGTCGCTTGCTAAGCTTGATAGCAACGCTGTTGGGCTTTCAAATACCATAAAATTGAAAATGATTTTAGACACTTTTGTTCCGGGCTATATGAACCTTGATATTGTTTCTCTGGATTATAGCGTTATTCCCAAAAAGCATTATGCACTTTCTGAGCAAGAACTATTGGAGCTTGCAGAAGATATTAAGAAAAATTTTGGCGGAAAAGACGCAAAAATTGATAATATTTTTGCCAAAGAAAACAAGGCTGGCTTGACAAAGCTTGTTGAGGCGCTAAAACGAAACAACTATACTTTTGAAGATTTCGCAAACAAATTCGGTTTAAACTACACAAGGTGTTATAACCTCTCGTCAGTTCCTGCGGCAAAACACATGGTGAACAATTATTATGCAAAATATTTTACATATAACATGATTAAGCGCAACGATCAATATCTTTTTACCAAACTTGCTACAATAAGAAAGCAATTAAATATGCTTAGCAACGAACAGCTTTTTGAGAGTTGGGGCCTTGATGTAAATAACATGAACAGACCAAACAACATTTTAACCGACCTTGATGCTCGCATTTTGGAGGAAAAATTAAAAGAAAAGCTTAAACTTGTTTGTCCTGACAAAAATATTCCTAATAATTTTACAAGACTACACAGAGACATTTATTTTTTGGTTAATAAACTTGCCAAAAGGTTTGGGTTTGAAAATGTTGATTCTTATTTTGAGGCACTTGGCTATAACAGATGTGTATCTGCTGAAAGAAGCACCTATTCAAACCTTATGTGTTTGTCTGAAAGAGATTTGATTTTTTATAATTTCTTTGACGGTGCAACCGAGGAATCCGAGATTAGCAGAATTATGCAAGAAAAAAATATCGAACTTGCACCTGTTGAAGAATATGCGGGATTTTATACCAAACTTGCATACGAAAAAACTGACGCAATTTTTTATGCAAACGGAAACATAAAAAGAAAAGATGAAGACTAATTGAAATTTTATTAAAAAATTATGCATACTTTTGTATGCATTTTTTTGTTTCTTATTATTTTACTTTTTTAACTGAGTGTGTTATACTTTAAATTGTATATAATTTGTTAGGGGAAAGTTTTATGAAGATATGCCCAAGATGTTCGGCTGAGGTTGCTGCTAATTTAAAAGCTTGTCCAAAGTGCGGACTGAGTGTTGTTAAGTTTGATGCTTTTGCGGAAAAATTGGCGGATTTGAGTTATGGAAAACCTGCCGGCGATGCCTTTTCTGCCAAAATGACAAAGGAAGAAAAAAAAGCAGCCAAACTAGCCAAAAAAGAACAAAAAAAACAGCAAAAGAAAGAAAAAAAGATAAGAGAGTCTAAAAGTGATACAGACTTTACTGTTTATGCACTGAACAACAAAAACGGAATCAGAGCAAAAAGATATGAAAACACTTTTTCGGGAAGAAGACAAAGGGCAAAAGACAGCAAAAAGTATCCTGAATTTACAATAGACCCTGCAACAAAAGAGTTTAATATTGATACTTCTGATGTTGAGATTGTGGGCGAAAAAACGGGCAAACTTATTGAAGAGCAACATCAATCTTATAGCGTAAAAAAATCAAGAGGCGATTATTATCCTCAAAGAATAAAGTGGTGGGAACTTTACAAACTTGCTGATCGTCATTTTGCCAGAAGAAAAATAAAAAAGCAAATCAGTGCCGCTTCAAAAATAAAGCCAAGCTTTATCAGCAAGCCAAAACTTTTGACTCTTGCAATATTGTTTGGTTGGATGGGCGCTCAAAACTTTTATGTAAAGAATTACAAAAAAGGCATATTTTCTTTAATAACTCTTATTCTTTGGATTGGCATTGTTTCACTTGCAAAATATGTTCCGTTTTTTGCTTCTATTCAATTGTCTATCGGCGGTTTTGCCGGATTCTTGAATGTTCTTGTTTGGGTGAGTGATATTTTTAATATTGCGTTTGATTCCTTTAAATACAGAATGCAAAAAGAAGCCTTTTTGTTTAATCTTAACTTTAATACTCGTGCAAAGTTGGGCGAAAAATATTATGACTTAGAGCTTTATAAAAAACCTTGGTGGACAAGAGCTAAGGTTTGGTTTGGCAGAAGAAAACGCGAACATGAACAAGCAAAACATAGCAGACGCCAATATAAAATTGAAAAGGAAAAACAAAAAGCTGAAAGGGCTTCCGAGCAATCTAAAATAGATGCAGAGATAGCAAGAGCTGAAAAAATGCAATCTGAAACGATTGGAAAAACCGAAGAACAAATTGAAGCAGAAAGACTTGCAAAATTGCGTAGCGAAGTTTTGGACAGCGAAACAATAAAAAATATAAACAGTTTTGACGGAGGAAAAACCATTAGCCCGGCAAGTTCTGAACCTAAGGTTCAAAAGAGCGTTAAAAATCAAACTTCTAACTCTCCAAAGCAAAAGCAGGCGAAAGTAAAAGTTAAGTCAAAAAATAAAAAGAATAAATAAAGTGAGAAATAGCTTATGCATATTATTGTTAATGTTGTAATAAAGCAGGATAACAAAATTTTGATGGTTCAAGAAAATTGGGGTGCTGTTAAGGGAATGTGGAATTTTCCTGCCGGGCATTTAGACGAGAATGAAAATATTCTTGAAGGTGCTATTCGCGAGGCAAAGGAAGAGACCGGTTTTGATGTTAAGCTTTTGGGTCTAATCGGCATTCAAAATTCTGTTTATCATGACCGCCATGTTATTCATTTTAATTTTTCAGCGGAGATTGTGGGAGGAGAGGAAAACTTTCACCCCGATGAAATTTCTCAAATCAAGTTTATTGAATTTGGTGAACTTCTGAATATGTCTGATAATGAACTTAGAGGAGGCGACAGCCGAAGAGAAACTATAAACAGAATTATAAACGGAAATGTTTATCCGCTTGAAATTTTGTCGGCTTTTGATTTTCGTTCTAAGGCATAAGCTAATTTAATTACACTTACAAAAATACTTTATATTATTAAAAATAAAAACCATACATTTTCAGTATGGTTTTTGTTTTTGCTTTTATTTTGGCGGGTTTTGATTTTCGGCTATATAAAAGTGCTGAGAGTTTCCGTCGAGTTTTGCTATGATTTTTTTATTTTTTATATGAGAAGAAAGAATTTCAAGCAATCTTTGTTTATAATTTGTGTTTTCTATTTTGTTTAGCGCAAAATTATAGACTTTTTGGCTAAGAGTGGATTTTAGTTTTTGGGTAAGATATTTTTTGTGCTCTTCGTCAAGGCTCTCTATGGCTTTTTGAAATTCTAAGCAAAGCAAATGGCTTGGTGGAATATCTTCATTAAAAATAGAGCCATGAAGCTTTACATGAAAAAAGTCGGGAGATGTCATTGAACAAAGATCATGAATATATGCTTCACTTTCAGTTTTTATTGCTTCGATAAAAAATTTTGGGTCATTTTTTAGATTGGTGTCAACAAAATTAAAAATTTCGCTTCTTTCTATTTCACTGCAATTTTGAAGTGATGTAAGTGCAACTTCATTGTCTCCCCAAAAATTGTTTAATTTGGTAAAATTGTAGCCGTTTAGTTTTGTTGCAAATATAGCAAGCTCTTTGCTATTATTGTCTATTTTTTCGGTTGAAGTTCTGTTTTTGTCAGTAAAAATTTCTACTGAATTATTTTCTTTATTGTTCATATTTGACCTCTAAATTTAGTTTAGCATATTAAAAAATTAATGTCAATTATCAAAATATTTGAAACTTTGATTTTAAGATAAAATTATTTGCTAAATTTTTTTTATAAATATATAATAATGATAATTGAGAGGTATTAGTTATGAAACCAATTTATTTAACCGGCATAAAACCAACGGGCACTCCGCATATAGGAAACTATTTTGGTGCAATAAAACAAGCTATTGAACTTAGCAAAAACAGTGATTATCAAAATTTATATTTTATTGCGGATTATCATGCACTTAACTCGCTTAAAGGCAAAGAGGAAATGCAACGCTATTTTAAAGAACTTGCTTGCACATGGCTGGCTTGTGGGCTTGATCCCGAAAAGGTTTTGTTTTACAGACAAAGTCAAGTTCCCCAGACCACAGAGCTTTGTTGGGTTTTAAACAACGTTACTTCTAAGGGCTTAATGAACCGCGCACACGCCTATAAGGCTATGGTTGAGGCAAATGTTAACCTTGGAAAAGATGTTGACGACGGCGTTAATATGGGGCTTTATAATTATCCTATTTTAATGGCTTCGGATATTTTGTTATTTAACACAAAGTTTGTGCCTGTTGGCGCTGACCAAAAACAGCATGTTGAAATGGCAAGAGATATTGCAAAGGCGTTTAACAAAAAATATGGCTATACTCTTGTTGTTCCTTCTGAGGTTATTGAAGAAAAAACTGCAACAATTCTTGGGCTTGACGGCAGAAAAATGAGCAAGAGTTACGGAAACCAAGTTCCGCTGTTTTGTGACGAAATGGCTCTTAAAAAATTGATTATGAGCATAAAAACAGACAGCAGTTTGCCAACCGAGCCAAAAAGCACAGACTGCACACTGTTTGATTATTTTAAACTTTTTGGAACTGAGGCAGAGGTTGAAAACATGAAACAGCGTTTTGCCGAGGGCATATCTTGGGCAGAGGCAAAAACAAAACTTTTTGAAGTTGCAAATAATTATTTAAAACCAATGAGAGAAAAATATAATTATTATATGGAGCATTTTGAAGAAGTTATTGCTATTTTGGAAAAAGGCGAAGAGAAGGCAAGAGCCATTGCAAAAGAAACAATGGAAAGAGTTAAACAAGCAATCGGAGTGGTTTAGTTTATTTAAATAATTTCAGTTAGAATAAAACATTCAAATTAGCCCGAAATTTTTGTTTTAAAACGCATTTATTTTAATTTGAATAAATATCATTATATGATTTTGTTTAGTTTAATAGTAATTTTGACCGCAAAAACAGATGCTTTTTAAGTTAATTTGTTTGGTTGTTAAAACAGTTAAAAGACCAAAGAATAAAAAAAAGATAGGTTATTTCCTATCTTTTTTGTTTAAAATAAACTATTTTGTTCCGAAAATTCTGTCGCCCGCATCGCCAAAGCCAGAAACGATATATCCGTGTTCGTTTAGCGGAGCATTTGCAAAGTGTGCAACATAAATTTTTACATCAGGGTGATTGGTTGCAACTTTTTTCAGTCCTTCGGGTGCTCCCAAAATGCAAAGTAGTTTTATGTTTTTAAAGCCTCTTGCTTTTATAAAATCAATAGCAGCTGATGCCGAACCGCCTGTGGCAAGTGCAGGGTCAACAACTATGCAACCGCCATCTGTGCAATCTTTTGGAAGCTTGCAATAATATTCATGTGGTTCAAGGGTTTCCTCGTCTCTGTATAGTCCTATGTGCCCGATTTTTGCGGTAGGAAACAGCGCGGTTAGTCCGTCAACCATTCCAAGCCCTGCTCTTAAAATCGGAACAATAGCAATCTTTTCGGTTATAACAGGTGATTTAAAGGTGGAAATCGGTGCAACAATTTCTTGCAATTCAGTTTTAACATCTCTGAATGCTTCATAACCCATAAGCATTGAAATTTCTGAAACAATTTCTCTAAACTCTTTTGTTCCCGTTCTTGTGTCACAAAGGTGTGTGACTTTGTGCTGAATAAGTGGGTGGTCGAGAATTGTTATATTTTTCATGTAATCTTCCATTTATTTACCTCTTTTGTTTTTTTGTTATGCTTTAACTTTTTTTGTGGTTGTATTTTTTGTGGCAGGAATTTTGCTGTTTGCTTTTTGTGTTGAAGTTGAAGCTTTTTTTGTGCTTTGTTTTTTTGTTTCTGCCTTTGTCTCGGAAGGCTGAGTTTCCGTAACGGTTTCTTGTGTGACCTCGTTTGCCCTTACCGATTCTGCGGGAGCATCTTGCGGAGGATTTTCGTCAGAAACATTTTCGTCTTTGTTTTTTCCGCTGTGAGTGATAAGGTTAACAATAATTCCCACAATCATGGCTACTGCCAGCGGAGTAATTTGAACCAATGCACCGCCTGTTAGTGAGTTTATGCCGAAATTAAGTGCAAGTCCGCCTACGCCGATAACAAGAATTGCGGCAACGGGATAAAGGTTTCTGTTGTCTGACAAATCAACATCTTTAAGCATTTGAAGTCCGCTAACTGAAATAAAACCATAGAGTGCAATGCATGCACCGCCGATAACGCATTTTGGAAGCATATTGATTATTGCTACAAACGGAGCGATAAAGGAAATAACCATACAGCCGATGCTACTGATAAGGATTGTGCTTGTTGAGGCGTTGCCTGTGAGTGCAACACAACCGATAGATTCGCCGTAAGTGGTGTTTGCGCAACCGCCGAATACTGAACCGACTACCGAGCCTACGCCGTCACCGAGAAGGGTGTTGTGAAGTCCCGGTTCTGTTAAAAGGTCTTGTCCCACAATGTTGGAAAGGTTTTTGTGGTCAGAAATATGCTGAGCAAGTTCTACTACCGCAACAGGAATAAACAGCAACGCAATGTTTCCGACTGCTGCCCAATTCATAACATAATCGCCGTTTGTTTGAATGGCTTGAAGGAAGGTGAATTTTGGATAGTCAAAGAAACTTGTAAATCTAAGTGGTTTAAAGCAATCAACGATGTAGCTGAAATCAACAAGACGCATATTCATACAAAATGCACTGTCGCTAATATATCCGAATCCGGTTATAATCAGTGCAAGCCCAAAGCCTGCTCCTATTCCCACAATAAATGGAAATAGCTTCATATTTTTTGTGCCTTTTACAGAAGAAAGCACTATTACCAAAAATGTAACTAGTCCGCAAAGTACTGCCCAAAGATTATAGGTTTCCATAGTAATGCTTGGTGCTCCGTTTCCCATAACCCAACTGCCCGCAGTTCCTGCAAGTGAAAGTCCGATAATTGCAAGAATTGGCCCGATAATAACATGAGGCAACAGTTTGTGAATCCATTTTGAACCTACAAACTTAATAATAACCGCAATAACAACATATACCAAACCCGCAAAGAGAACTCCTAAAATAAGCCCCCAATAACCATAGTTTTGTGTTGCTACTGCACAAAGTGCCCCCACAAATGTGAAAGAACTTCCAAGGAACACAGGGCTTTTGAATTTTGTAAACAAAAGATATACGAGTGTTCCGGCGCCCGCACCGAACAAAGCGGCGGCAGGATCGCAATAAAGACCTGCTGATGACACAAGAATCGGAACTAAAAGTGTTGCTGCCATAATGGCTACTATTTGTTGAAGAGCAAACACGATGTTTTTGCCAACGCTTGGTCTGTCTTTAATGCCATAAACTAGTTTCATAAAATTTTCTCCTTTGATTAAAATATTAGATAAAAAACCCTATGCATATGGAGTGCAAGGGTTTTTTATTAAAATATTTAAGTTGTGGGAGTTGGGCTAAAAACTGCTCGTGCTCCATATAACACTAAGTTTCCTATCTCGACTATTTTAATATTTTTAAAAAACTATTGTCAAATAAAAAACTTAACTTTGTTGTAATTATTTTAAGTTTATGATAAAATATTTTTAGGAGAAATGTTTATGGATAAAATTTTGGTTTCTGCGTGTCTTGTTGGGCAAAATTGCAGATACAAAGGCGATAATTGCAAAAATGAAAAGGTTGCCAAACTTGCAGAAAAGTTTGAGTTTGTTCCGGTTTGTCCTGAACAGCTTGGCGGACTTTCGACTCCGCGAAATCCTGCCGAAAGAGTGGGAGAAAAGGTTATATCTTCTGCGGGAGACGATGTTACAAAAGAATATAAAAAGGGTGCTGAAATTGCGCTTATGCTCGCAAAGGAAAATGATGTTAAGTTTTGTGTGCTTAAAGCAAAAAGTCCTTCTTGCGGAAAAGGCACAATTTATGACGGAACTTTTTCGGGTAGCAAGGTCAGCGGAAATGGTGTAACTGTTGAACTTTTGGAGGCTAACGGTTTTGTTGTTTACACCGAAGACGATATTGACGATATGCTTATATAATAGATTTAAATATATATATAATATTATATTAATATATAAGACGGAGAAACTCTGTCTTTTTATTATTTGATATTGACTTATATATTTGTTGATGTTAAAATTCAGTTATATTATTTAGGGGAATTTTTAATGAAAAGTGTATCTGAAAAACATATCTTAAACAGCAACATTTATTATTTTGAAGATTTGGAAAGTTTCCAAAGGATTGCAAGCAATTTGAAATTAAAAAACACCTTTGACGCCGACAGTGTTTGTATTAAATTAAATTTAAAACAATATGACAAGTCCGCAAAAGACTTAATTGATATTTTTGTAAATAAATTTATTAACGCGGGTTATATTCCTGAGATTTGGATTGAGAGCAATGAGCTTGGGCTTTCGGTTTCTGACTTTGAAACTTTGATTGATGTGGAAGAGAGTGTAAAAAATTTGGGGGCAGAACTAAGCATTGTCGAAAATGAAAATCTGTTTTCTTTGGACGAAACCTTGAATGCTTTTGAAAAAGCCAATAATTTTGTTCAGTTCGTAAAAAATTCAAAAGCGTCGCCTCTTGAAAAATATCTTATGATTTATGGCTATGTTTCAAGTTTTGTTTATAAAGAAAATGAAGAAAACAAAGCAAATTCAAGACAATTGATTTCGGTTCTAAACAGTGACGATATAGTTTGTGCGGGTTATTCCAATCTTTTGGAATATATGTGCAATGCGGTTGGTATCGGTTGTGTGAAGCAAATAATAGCAATCACAAAACCTAACGGAGAAATAGCTTATCACCAAACAAACACGGTTGTTATTGACGATTACAAATACAATGTTCACGGCGCGTTTTATGCCGACAGCTGTTGGGATTCTGTTTGGGAAGGAAAAGAACCTTATCTTAATTACAACTATGCACTTATTCCTATTTCGGATTTTGCCAATATCAGCGATAATCTAAAAGTAATTGACAACAATAAACATATGCTTTATGAAACAAATAATTATGACGAGTTTATGTTTGATTATTTTGAAGACTTTGCAAACAGCGAAAAGCCCAATTTAAGTTTTGCAAATAAAATCGGGTTTGCCGAAAATTTTTCTGATATTGATTTAGATATTTCCGAAGAAGATTTAAAATCGGCTGCTTCCAATCTAATTAATCTTTTTGATGAGCATGGCATAAAGCCTGATTGTTACAAATTTTTAAACGGTGCTCCGATTGCGTTTGATATAAATTATTTGCTTTCGCTTTGTTTGTTTATTCCGGAATCCGATAACATGTTGCACTTTTATCTTGATAAGATGTCGGCTTATCTTGCGGGGGAGAAAGCTGAAAAAGAAGATATCTTTCAAAAGACACTTAGCGGAGTGGAAAAACTTAAAGATGTAAAAAAAGATTTGGAATGGTATTTTAATCTTCAAGAATCCGAATCTGAAAATGACCAATCCGCAGCTTTTGTTGTTAACGAAACATTTATAAAAAGATATGCCAAAAATTTTGTTTATTATATTAATCTTAGAGATTATATAAATGATATAAAGAGCGGAAGTGTAGCAATAAAAATCGAAACCTTTTCAAAGGCGCTTAAAAATTCGTTTATTGCTCAGGGCATGAGCGAAAAAGATGCAAAGAAAAAAGCCGAGCGTGCAGTGCTTCACAGTATTTTCCGTTCTGAAAATCATTTTAATGAAAATGCAGAAAATTGTTTCAGAAAAGAAATGGTTAATTTGAGAATGAATAAAAAAAAATGACTAAATTAATAGCAACAACTTGTTGCTATTTTTTATTTTGCTATGAGAAATATAAAATATTTTAAAAATTTTTAAAAAAGTTATTGACATATTTTGTTTTTTATTGTATTTTCTAATGGTCGCTACGATTTGGGTACGCCAAATTTCGACCTTTAATAACAAATTTAAAATTTTTTAAACTTTTTTAAAAAAGTTGTTGACAAATGATTTTGAATTTGATATTATTGATATGTTCCGCACGGCAAGTCCGTTGTGAAACACGCAAATTGACAATTTAATATATTGAAATGTACAAGGTTTTTTAAATAGAATTTAAAATTCTTGTTAATTTCTTTGGAAATTAAAATTACATACTTAAAAATACAAACTTTATTAGTCAGTACAAATTGTCTATTAGAGTAAGAATTAAAACTTAAGAGTTTGATTCTGGCTCAGGACGAACGCTGGCGGTATGCTTAAGACATGCAAGTCGAACGAGCGATAATCTAGCTTGCTAGATTAAAGCGAGTGGCGGACGGGTGAGTAACGCGTGAGCAACCTGCCTCTTTCATTGGGATACCTGTTGGAAACGACAGTTAATACCGAATATGACCACAGCACGGCATCGTGCAGGGGTGAAAGGGTTTACTGGAAAGAGATGGGCTCGCGTCTGATTAGCTTGTTGGTGGGGTAACGGCCTACCAAGGCGACGATCAGTAGCCGACCTGAGAGGGTGATCGGCCACATTGGGACTGAGAACGGCCCAGACTCCTACGGGAGGCAGCAGTCGGGAATATTGGGCAATGGAGGAAACTCTGACCCAGCAATACCGCGTGGAGGATGAAGGTCTTCGGATTGTAAACTTCTGTTATAAAGGAAGAAACAAATGACGGTACTTTATAAGTAAGCCCCGGCAAACTATGTGCCAGCAGCCGCGGTGATACATAGGGGGCAAGCGTTGTCCGGAATGACTGGGTGTAAAGGGTGTGTAGGTGGCTTATTAAGTTAAAAGTGAAAGCCCGGGGCTCAACTCCGGAACTGCTTTTAATACTGGTTGGCTTGAGTGTGGGAGAGGTAAGTGGAACTCCTAGTGTAGCGGTGGAATGCGTAGATATTAGGAAGAACATCAGAGGCGAAGGCGACTTACTGGAACATTACTGACACTGAAACACGAAAGCGTGGGGAGCAAACAGGATTAGATACCCTGGTAGTCCACGCCCTAAACGATGAGTACTAGATGTTGGTGGTATCGACTCCATCAGTATCGTAGCTAACGCATTAAGTACTCCACCTGAGTAGTACGGCCGCAAGGTTGAAACTCAAAGAAATTGACGGGGACCCGCACAAGCAGAGGATCATGCGGTTTAATTCGACGCAACGCGAAAAACCTTACCAAGACTTGACATCCAATGAATACCATAGAAATATGTTAGTAACTTCGGTTACATTGAGACAGGTGGTGCATGGTTGTCGTCAGCTCGTGTCGTGAGATGTTCGGTTAAGTCCGGTAACGAGCGCAACCCCTATTACTAGTTGCCAATATTAAGTTAGGAACTCTAGTGAGACTGCCGTGGATAACACGGAGGAAGGTGGGGATGACGTCAAATCATCATGCCCCTTATGTCTTGGGCTACACGCGTGATACAATGGCCACTACAAAGAGACGCAAGACCGTAAGGTGGAGCAAATCCCAAAAAAGTGGTCCTAGTTCAGATTGTGGGCTGAAACCCGCCCACATGAAGCTGAATTTGCTAGTAATCCCGGATCAGCATGCCGGGGTGAATCCGTTCCCGGGTCTTGTACACACCGCCCGTCACACCATGGGAGTTCGGAGCGCTTGAAACCGTTGGCCTAACCCGCAAGGGAGGGAGACGTCTAGGGCGATACGAATGACTGGGGTGAAGTCGTAACAAGGTAGCCGTACGAGAACGTGCGGCTGGATCACCTCCTTTAAAGGAGTAGTGTTATTCACTACATCTTGTCGATTGAGAAATAACTTTTAGTTATTTCAATAAAATTTGAAAACTGCATCAACATGGATGCGACTTTGATGATCAGTAAACACATCAAAGTATAAACAAACAGTGTAAAACAAGAAACAGCCTATAAAAAGTATTTTCAATATATTAAGTCAATTTGAATATTAAACAACCTCTTTTGAGGTTGTTTTTTTATGCAAAAATTTTAT
>CAQFKO010000034.1 GCA_948787875.1 uncultured Eubacteriales bacterium | reverse complement strand
AGCCTTTGCTTTTTTGATTTGGCTGTACATCAAAACGCAAAAAGTTAATCTTAAAGTTAAAGCCAAAGAAAATGAAAAGCAAGTTAAAAAAATAGATGACGAAACTTATGTTTTGCTGTCTGGTAAAGGCGTGAATAAGAAAGAAAAAGCCATTAAAGAAGAAAAATCAGAAACCAAGCCAGATAATTTGAACAAGCCCAAGGTTGTTAAGCCTATAAAGACAAAGAATGTTGAAAGTAAAACAAAAAAATAGATATCAACGCGATATCTATTTTTTGTTGTTATAAGTTTTAGTTTATTTTAGCAAGTTTTTGTTAAAGATAATGTCTATTTCGTATAAAAATTTTGTGGTATCAAGCTGTTTGTTTCTGTATTTTATTTTGTAGAGCCTTGTAAAATATTCTGCCTTAATCTCTATATTTAGCGGTGTTTTGTTTAAAACTGATACATATTCGCAAGCAGAACTTTTTTTTAGGCTATTTGTTGCTTTTTGTTTTAGGATTGAAGAATGTGTTTTTAAATAATCCAAAATCAAATTTTCAACATAATCTTCTTTGTAATTTTGAAACAATATTACAATTCCGTTTTTGCAATAAGTTATTATGCCGAGTTCTGTTTCTTGAAAAAGTCTGTCTTTTAGCGACTTTACATAATTTTTTATGGACTTATTTGATTGGTCTTTTATAAAATTATTGTCTAAAAATGTTAAAAATTCACGGATATTTTTTGTTTTATTGTCGGTTTTTATTGAAATATCTTCTTTATTGTTAAATTTTGTTATATTTGGCAGTTTTTTGAGTTTTGAGTCAATTTTGTTGCCGAGTGCAACTAGTTGTTTTTGATATTTTTTAATATCGCTTTCATTCGCCTCTATTTTTTGCATAGTATTGGATAAGTCTTTATTTTGGCGTTTTAAGACGGCTATGCTTGCACACAGCTTATTGGTTTCGGCTCTTAGACTTTCTGCCTTTAATTGTATTGTTTTGCGGTCATTTTCTGCGTCTAAAATTGAATTTAGGTTTATTTTTAAGCCTCTGTCTATATAATTTTGTTTAAACTCTTCTTTACGATTTATTAGTTCGTTTAGTGCAATCATATAATCCCCTTTAACCATTAGATTTTATAATATTTTGAAAATTATGTCAATCATAAAAACTATTCGCAAAATATTTGACTTTGTGGCTTTTTTGATATTATAATTTGTTTATGAAAACACAAAGTTATTATAATGAACAAAGAATAAAAAACACCGATAAATTGAGAAATGTTCAGCGCGATTTGCCGGATTTTGCCATGGATTTTTTTGTGGGTATTGAAAGTCAAACAAGTGCGCTTACAAGG
Organism: uncultured Eubacteriales bacterium; assembly: GCA_948787875.1. Lineage (GTDB taxonomy): Bacteria > Bacillota > Clostridia > Christensenellales > UBA1242 > RGIG1681. The sequence continues at coordinate 11,098 of CAQFKO010000034.1, read as the reverse complement.
CTTAATTATGCTTATGATATTCGAACTTTTTTTAATTGGCTTATAAATGAAACAAATCTTTTCAGAGGAAAAAGTGTGCTTGACTTGGAAGTTAAAGACCTTGAAAAGCTTCATACCACGCATTTTGAACGATATCTTAGCTATTTGACCTCTTATATTGACGAAAATGGCGAAACTGTGACCAATGGCGAGCGTGGCAAAGCCAGAAAACTTGCCGCTATTCGTTCGTTTTATAAGTATTATTTTAGGCGCGAAATGATTTCGGTTGATGTTGCCAGCAAAATCGAAATGCCAAAGTTGCACGAAAAGCCGATTATTAAACTTGAAGAAGACGAAGTACACAAGTTTTTGAACATGGTTGACAGCGGTTATGGGCTTGAAGGACACCAAAAAGGCTTTCACAAAATAACAAGAACAAGAGATGTTGCTTTGATTACCCTTTTGCTCGGAACGGGACTTCGTGTTTCTGAATGTGTGGGTTTGAATGTTAATGATGTCGATTTTAAGATTAATGCACTTACTGTGACCAGAAAAGGCGGAAATCAAGTTATTTTGTATTTTAATGACGAAGTAAAGCTTGCATTATATGATTGGCTGGTTGAAAGGTCTAAAAATCCGCTTTTGATTGATGAGCCGGCACTTTTTACCTCTCTTCAAAACAGAAGAATAACGACCAGAGCCGTTGAAAAACTTGTAAAAAAATATGCTGGTGTTGTTACTCCGCTAAAACATATTACGCCTCACAAACTGAGAAGCACCTATGGCACAAGGCTTTATCACGCGACCCAAGATATTTATATTGTTGCAGATGTTTTGGGTCACAAAGATGTTAATACCACCAAAAAACATTATGCTGCTGTGTCTGACGATATAAGAAGAAAGGCTTCTACTGCGGTAACTTTGAGGCAAGATGCTTAAAATTATGTTAAAAATAAAAAGCTTTGCAAATTGATTTTTTGCAAAGTTTTTTTATTTTGATAATTTTGATGCAATTTTGAATTTATTCTGGCTGATGTTCACTTGGGTTTACTATTGTGAGTTGTTCACCGCTATCAAACAAACTTGTTTGCATTGAGTCAATATTATTTTTATTCATTTGTTCACCCATTTTTTCTAGATTCTCAATAGTATCTCCAAACAAATATCTTTGTTTTTGCTCACATTCGTTTTTGCGCTTTATATTTTTATTAATTAAGTTTTGGCAATTGACTTGTTCATTTTTCAATGATTTTATTAAATTTGATACATATTCGTCGTCATATTTGTATTTGTCAAGCATAAGTTTTAAATATTTTGTGTTTAAATGGTTATAGCGATTATACATATCTTTTAATTCAAAATTTGTGAATGTGATATGGAATGCTTTTGATAAGTCTTCTTTGTTTAAATATTTGCACACAAGTTTTCCGTCAAGGGTTCTGTTTATTTTTATGTTTTCAATCTGCGACTCTTCAAGTTCTGTATTATTCAAAATAAAATTCAATATTTCATTATCAGTTAATTTAATTGTGTAAAATTTCATAATTTCCTCTTTTAATTTAATAAAAGGATTATATCATAATTTTTGTTTGTTGTAAAACTTAAAGCAAAAGTGCTGCAAAAAATTTTGCAACACTTAAATTTAATATTGAATTCCCCACAAAACCAAATGCTTTGCCGGTTTTTCGCAAACTAAACATTTGCCCGTTAAAAGTTGTTCGTTTTCAAGAATAACTCTTGACTTTGTGCCTCTGATTTCTTTTACTTTGCACTCGCAATTTGGGTCACCGCACCAATCTGCCTTTATAAAGCCCGGCGTTTTGTTCATGATTGATTCAAATTCCGAAAGAGTTTTTGCTGTATATGTCATGCTATCTCGTCTTTCGGTTGCTTTTGCAAGTAAATTGCTTTGAATTTTTTCCATCAAACTGCAAACTTCTGCCACAATGTCACAATCTTTTGAAACTTGAAGCTTATCCTTGGTGTCACGCCTAGACAGTGTAATTTGGCCATTTTCGAGGTCTCGCTTGCCGATTTCTATTCTTACAGGCACGCCAAGAACCTCGCTTTCTGCAAACTTAAAGCCAGCAGAGGTTTGGTCGTCTGTATCGAGTTCAACAGAAATTCCCGCTTCTTTTAATTTTTTGTAATATTCTTTTGCGATGCCTACCAATTCGTCTTCTACTTTTATTGGAACGATTCTAACCTGAGTAGGCGCAATTTTTGGTGGAAGAACCAAGCCGTCATCGTCACCGTGAACCATTATAAGAGCACCTATCATTCTGCTACTCACGCCCCAAGAGGTTTGATAAGCATATTCTTGCTCGTTGTTTCGATTTAAAAATTTGATGTCATAGGCTTTGCTGAATTTTTGCCCAAAATAATGGCTTGTTCCTGATTGAAGTGATACGCCGTTATACATAAGCGCTTCTATTGAAAGTGTGTATTCTGCACCCGCAAATTTTTCCTTTTCGGTTTTTTTGCCCGAAATTACGGGGATTGCAAGATAATCACGGAAGAAAGTTGCATAAGTGTTTAACATATTATTTGTTTCTTCTTCCGCTTCTTTGGCGGTTTCGTGAATTGTGTGACCCTCTTGCCACCAAAATTCGCGGCTTCTTAAAAATGGTCTGGTTTCTTTTTCCCATCTCATAACCGAGCACCACTGATTGTATTTTAGTGGTAAATCTCTGTATGAACTTATAGCACCTGAAAAATAGTCGGAAAACAAGGTTTCGCTTGTGGGTCTTATGCACATTCTTTCTTCCAAAAGTTTGCTTCCGCCCATTGTTACCCATGCTGCTTCGGGGGCAAAACCTTCGATTAGTTCGCCTTCTTTTTTCATAAGGCTTTCCGGAATAAGCATTGGCATTGCAACGTTTTTATGCCCGCTTTCTTTGAACATTTTGTCAAGGCTTTGCTGAATTTTTTCCCAAATTGCATAGCCGTTTGGCTCTAAGATTATGCAACCTTTTACATTTGAGTATTTTGACAAATGTGCGTTTGCAACAACATCATTATACCATTTTGCAAAATCGATATCTCTGCCCGTTATTTTTTTGTTAGCCATAATTTTCTCCTAAATTAATCTAAAATAGCTTTTATTCTTCTTATTCCCGAAGAACTGCTTTCTTCTTTTACAATTTTAAAGTGGTGAAGGTCGCCTGTGCATTTTGCATGAGGACCGCCACAAATTTGTTTGTCTACATCTCCAATTGTGTAAACCTTTACCTTGTCGCCGTATTTGCTGTCGAAAATGCCGTGAGCACCCTCTGCTCTTGCTTGATCAAGGCTCAGCTCTTCGCTAGTTACCTCTAAGTTTCTTTCAATAGCGTTGTTAACAAAATTTTCAAGTTCTTTTATTTCTTCTTCCGTCATTTTGTGGTCAAGATTAAAGTCAAAACGCAAGCGTTCGGGAGTTATGTTGCTGCCTTTTTGTTCAACCTGATTTCCAAACATTTTTTTGAGCCCCGCAAGCATAATGTGCGTTGCTGTGTGAAGTTTTGCGTTTTCGTAAGAGTTGTCTGCAAGACCGCCCTTAAATGTTCCCGCAGAAGCACTGCGACTGAGCTCTTGATGTTGTTTGCTTGCCTCTTCGTAACCGATTTTGTCAACAGTGTAGCCGCGTTCTTTTGCAAGTTCTTCTGTAAGTTCTATCGGAAAACCAAAGGTGTCGAAAAGCCTAAATGCTGATTTTCCGCTGATTTCGTCTTTTACTATTTCGCCCTCTTTTGCAAATTGTTTGTGACGCTCAATGCCCGAAATAACCTTTTCAAACTCTTTGTAGCCTTGGTCGATTGCCTTTGCAAACTTTTCTACTTCTGCTTGAAGTTCTATCTTTACAAATTCTTGATTCTTTGTGAGAATATCATATTCGTCACCGTAATAATTGATATATTTGTCCATTACATCAGAAAAATATTTGGTATCAAGACCGATTTTTCTTGCATGGTTGACTGACCTTCTGATAAATCTTCTTAAAATATAGCCTTGACCGATATTAGACGGTTTTACGCTTTTTTCGTCTGCCAAAATAAAGAGTGAACTTCTTAAATGGTCGGCTAAAATTCGGTATGATTTTACGGTTTCGTCGGATTTTTTAATTTCTGCCTTGCTGTCAATAAAATCAATAACCTCTTTAAATGCTCCTATGTCGTAACTGCTTTTGAGCCCGTTAAGAACACAAATTGTTCTCTCTACGCCCATGCCCGTGTCTATATTTGGATTTTCCAAAAGTTTTGCCTTTTCGCCAACTGCGTCAACTTTGTATTGCATAAACACATCATTCCAAATTTCGTTGTATTTTCCGCAATGACAGCCCGGTTTGCAATTTTCTGAGCATTTTGGATTGCCGTTATCATAAAACATTTCGGTATCTGGTCCGCATGGACCTACTCCGCTTCCAAGTGCCCACCAATTGTCTTCTTTTGGATTAAAAAAGATATGGTCTTTTGCAATTCCGCATTCTTCCCATGTTTTTGCTGTAACTTCGTCTCTTGGAGCCAATTCGTCGCCTTCAAAAACGGTTACCGATAATCTTTCTGACGGAATGTTAAGATAATCTTTGCTTGTTAAAAATTCATAAGATAATCTTATCATTTCTTCTTTTGGGCAAGTTCCCATAAACCAATTTCCGAGCATTTCAAAAAATGTGTTGTGGTTGTAGTCGCCAACATCGTCAATATCTCCCGTTCTTATGCAACGCTGAACATCAAAAAGCTTTTTGCCTTGTGGGTGCTTTTCTCCAAGAAGATAAGGCACAAGCGGGTGCATTCCCGCTGTTGTGAATAAAACGGTTGGGTCGTTTTCCGGAATAAGTGAGCTATTTTGAATTTGTGCAAAGCCGTGCTTTGTGAAAAAATCTCTCCAAAGTGATTTTAATTGTTTGTCTGTAATCATAATTTCCTCTTAAAATATAGTTTTACATGATGATTATATATCAACATCAAAAAAAAATCAATCAATTGAAAATTTTTATTAAAATTATAATAATTTTATAAAAACAAAAAAACTCGCCTAATTGCGAGTTTTTAAATATTATTTATTTAATAAAATTTATTGTTTTGCTTTGTCTAATTTTGTGAGTTTTGACACAACTTTGTCATTAAAAACAACAAGTTTATCCCAAATAAATTCGGTTACAAAATTTATAACCATCATAATAAGGGTCACAAGTGTGCCATTCCACCCTATTTGCTCTAAGGCATTTCCTCCAAAAACCGAAAGCGGTATGAACGGAACATAAAAAAGTAACGCCAATATCATTGACACGGTTATATTGCTGGCTGATTTGAAGGTGAATTTTCGGTTAAAAGTGAAGTTCCAAATAACCGATAACACAACGCTTATTAAATATGTTGCCCACCAAGAATCCCATTTTATTATGTGATATAATAATTCAAATGACAAAATTTGAATTAAACCTGCCGACAGCGAAAACCCCAAAAATTTTAAGAACTGAAAAAATTGTTGCTTTTTACTTAGCTTTTCTTCAATAATATTATTTTCTGTTAAATTATTTTGTGTGTTTTGTTCGTTTGAAATTTGTTCCATGACAATATTATTACAAATTTTTTTATCTAAGTCAAATATAAGTATTTATGTTTTTTTCATAAAACTATTAAATAATTTAATATTTGACAATATTCATGCTTTGTGTTAAATTTATAAAAGAGATTTAATGTTAGGAGTTTTGTATGTTTGGTAGACGCAGTGACGGTGTTTTGGTTAAGGGTGGCGACCCAATGCTTAGAATTACAAGTGCAATAATGAAATATCGTTATGACGCAATGGTTAATTATTTGCTTGAAGTGGATTGTGAGGGGTTGGATAAATTTATTGCTCAGGAACGAAAAAACGGCATAAGTTTTTCTTATATGGATATTGCCATGGCTGCGGTTGTTAGAATGTATGCGGAAAGACCTGAACTAAACCGCTTTACAATGAATACAAGAATTTATGACAGAAAAGGAATTTCTATTTCTTTGACCGTAAAAAAGTCGCTAAGAGACGGTGCTGACGAAACAACAATAAAACTTGAATTTGACGGTTCGGAGAATATTTATCAAGTTAAAGAAAAAATTGACAGCGCTATTAAAAGCAATAAAGGCACTGACAAAGTCAATAGCACAGATAAAACCGCAAAACTGTTGATGAGGCTCCCTCCTTTTATTCTTAAACTTGCAGTTAAGTTTGTTATGTTTTTGGACAGACACGGAATGATTCCAAAAAAACTTATTAAACTCAGTCCGTTTCATGCCAGCTGTTATTTTACCAATATGAAAAGCATTTCTACCGAATATGTTTTTCACCATCTTTATGATTTTGGAACGGTTGGAATGTTTGCCGGTCTTGGAAAAGAAGTTGTTAAACCTGTTGCAAACAAAGACGGTGACGGCACACATAATGCAAAAATTTTGCAAATAGGAATAACAATTGACGAGCGAATTTGTGACGGGCTTTATTACGCACGAAGCATTAAACGAATTAAAAATTATTTGACAGATGTTGATGCATTAAAAGAAAATTTTGAAATCAACCCCCTGCCTCTTAGCAAAAAAGAACAAAAAAGATTGAAAAAGGAAGAAAAGAAAAAAGCAAAAAACAAAAATTAATTTTTGTTTAAAAGATTTTTATAAAAAAAAGCATATAATCAAACAAATTTGGTTATATGCTTTTTTTGATAGTTTGTTAAATGAAACTGTCTAAAAATTATTTTGGTTTAAACATTGAGCAATCTTAAAATCTTCTTTCTTAAAATCATAAGAACAAGATCGCAAATCCAAACAATTGTGAAACCGAAAATAAGTCTGATAAGACCGGCAATAATTTTACCTTCCAAGAATCTTGTTACAGCACCGCAGAGCCATGCAGTTACAGGAAAGATTGCTAAGATAAGGCTTACAATGTAGCTTAAACCAAAGTAATCAGATTTACTTTTTGCCATACTTTTTCCTCCATTTGAAATTTCTACTTTGATTATAAATTATAATTTTTATAAAATCAACAAAATATGTTATAATATTCAAATTTTATATATTTATTTTTAAGTTATAAATTTTTATTTATAAAAAAGCACAAAATAATTCTAAACCTGTTTTTAAAGGAATATGATTTATTAGAAAGGAGAAAGTAAAATGAAAGATGTAGTAAAAGCTTTTGATGACATGCCTTGGATTTTAAAACTCGTTCTTTGTTTGCCGGTTCTTAATATTGCTTGGGCAATTTACAGAATTTGCAAAGGTGCAGACACCAAAAATACTTTGATGCTTATTGCCGGTATTCTTTGGATTTTCCTTGGCGCTTCTATTTTGTGGCTTGTTGACCTTATCTGCACTATTGTTTGGAAAAAACCAACCGTTCTTGCTTAATTCGTAGGCTGAAAAAAGGTATAGACTTGTTCTATACCTTTTTTTATGTGCTAAATTTTCAGCAAAGAGTTTTTAAAAGTGTTTCTTTGTATTTGCTTGGAAACAAATAACTTACGGGAATATCCAAGTTTGTAAATGCTCCCGTAACCTTATTTTCTTTTAAGTTTGCTATTGCATTTATGTATGTGGTCATAATGCACGCCGTAAAATTGGGATTGCTGTCCATATAAACTGAAAAGTTAAGTTTGCACTTTGAATCGCCTGCGGTTTTGAAACTTGAAATAACCTCTCCCCTATGTAGCATTTTGCTTTTTAGTTTAAGCAAGTGGTTTTGGTCAACAAAGCTGACCGTTGTTGGCTGACCCTTAAAATAGTTTGGAATATTTTTTATTTCGTTTTCTATTCTTGCTGAATCTTTTGGTTTGCAAACAACATAACATTCCCTGAAATGCCTTGGCATATCTTCCGGCAAAGTTCCTGACTTTGCTCTTTTTATGGCTTCTTTGTTTGGAACGGTAAATTGCACTGCGTCGTCTACTCCGCTGATTCGTCTTATTGCGTCGCTATGCCCCATGCTTATTCCTTTGCCCCAAAAGGTTATTGGGTTATTGTTTGACAGCGCCATAAACATTGCTCTTATTAAGCTGAATATTCCCGGGTCCCAACCGCAAGACATTATTATTCTGTGCTTTGATTTTTTTGCTATTTCATTGAGTTTGTTGAACTCGGTCGGAATTTTTTTGTGAGTGTCGAAAGTGTTTATAACATCAAAATATTCGGCAATTTCGGGCGTTTGAATTTCCAAATCCGATTTTGAGCCACCGCAAAGAAGCATTACATCTATTTTTGTAACATAATCGGTGAAACTGTTATAAGGTTCGACTTTTGTGTTGAATTTGGAACAAACCAATCTTCTTGAAAAAATTGCTACCAAGTTAAAATTTTTGTTTGCCAAAACAGCTTGTTCCGCAGCTTTTCCCAAATTTCCATAACCTACTATTCCCACATTTATTTTATTCATTTGAAAGCTCCTTTAATTTTTTTATTATTTCTGAACTTGGCTCAGTAAGTGGCAATCTCGGTTTGCCGACATTAAAGTTTATTAAGTTCATAAAATATTTTATACAGATAGGATTTACATCTAAAAATAATGCTTGGTTTATTTTAAAAAGTCTGTCACTTATTAATTTTGCATTAAAGTAGTCTTGATTTTTGCAAAATTCGCATAGTTTGAATATCTGTTCGGGATAGCAATTTGCCGTCACCGAAATTACGCCTTTTGCCCCCATTGCATAAAGCGGAAGTGTCAACATATCGTCTCCGCTGTATAGTGCAAAATTTTGTGGCAAGATATTCAGTAATTCGGATATTTGAGCCATGTTTCCGCTTGCCTCTTTTATTGCCACAATGTTTTTTATTTTAGAAAGTTTTTTTACGGTTTTTGGCAAAATATTTACTCCCGTTCTTGACGGAACATTATATAAAATAATCGGCAATTTTGTATTGCCAGCTATATTTTTGTAGTGCGATATTAATCCTTCTTGACTGCATTTATTGTAGTATGGCGAAACAATTAGCACTGCATCAGCTCCGAGTTCTTCCGCTTGCTTTGTGTAACAAATTGCTTTTTGAGTGGAATTTGAACCCGTTCCCACTATTAGCGGAACTCTTGAACCTATAAAGCACACGCAAAATTTTATGATTTTGGTTCTTTCTTCGTCATTAATTGTGGCGGATTCGCCCGTTGTTCCAAGAATACATATCGCTTTTGTTCCATTTGCGATTTGAAAGTTTATTAAGTTTTTCAGTGAGTAGTAGTTTACATCTCCGTTTTTGTCAAAGGGCGTAATAAGTGCGGTGCAAGAACCTTCGAAAATCATTGTTATAGCCTCCTTTTTTATAGTATGAAAGGATTGGCTATCTTGAACTAATTTTATTAAAATTAAGAATTTTGAACTCTGTTGCTTTGACTTATTTGACTGTTATCGAAAGGCTCTTTACTGTTTTGTTTCTTGCTTTTTGATGTTGTCATTATAGCCAAAAATATAATAAACTCAATAATAATTAAGCTGTAATATGTTAAAATTCGCCAAATTATCATGGCTGCTCCAACCATTGAGTCTGCAAAAACCGTGCCGAAAATGGTTATAAAGCTAAACTCAGCTACTCCTGTTCCCCCCGGAAGCGGTATGATATTTGTTATATAAGTCATTGCTTGATTGAGTGAAAAGAAAAACAAATAATCATTTAACATAAAAGTTGAATTTGTGAAGTTTAGATATATTATATATGGAATTGAGCAATAGAAAATTATGTATAGAAAAAAGCTCAATATCGGCAAGATAAATTTGTATAGATGCTTAAATATATAATCAATTTGTTTTTTGTAGACTTCCATCTTTTGAGTGTGATCTGATTCGTATTCTTGTCTGGAAGAAATTTTTTTGAGCTTAAACAAAACAAAAGACGAAAATTTTACAATAAGTTTGTGAAAAGGTTTGCAATAAACCATTAATATTACTAATAAAAGTGCCACTAAATTAAACAAAAAGCCTGCAAGTGCGGCAAGCCACAAATTTATTTCCGTTCCCGAAATGGTAATTATAGTGTGTTTTATTAAGCAAGTAATCATTATTACCAAATAAGTTATTATGGTGGTTATGGAAAAAACAATCTGATTTAAACACACAATACTAAGACTTTTTTCAAAAGGTACTTTCTTTTTTGCGTAATAGTAAAAAATGAACGGAAAATGCCCCGATTTTAGCGGCGTTATGCTTGAACCAAATTGCCCCATCAAATAGGCATTTGTTGACTGTGAAAAACTGAGGTTTGCTTCTGAAACTTTATTTGAACTATAATATACAAAGCTATGAAACAATATTGATGCGATTATTATTAAAATTATTGAAAAAATTCCGCTCCAAGAGATTTTGGAAAGGTTGTCTAACTGTTTAAAAATACCGCTTTTGGTCATGTAAAAAACAGTGAGAAGTGTTACAATCAAAATGATGACGGCATTTATTATATAGGTCTTTTTGCTTTGGAGCTTTGTTTGCATATTTTAATTATAACCATAATTATGATTATTTCAAATAAAAGTTGATGTTTTTGTGTAATAAAAAAAGTGCCGGCAATGCTGGCACTTTAAATTATATTATGGTGCTGATGGCCGGACTTGAACCGGCACGGACTTTTGGTCCGAGGGATTTTAAGTCCCTTGCGTCTGCCTATTTCGCCACATCAGCATAATTAACATTCTTAATTATAGTCAAAAATTTATTTTTGTAAAGAGAATTATTGATAATTTTTTTAATTAAATGTTTTATTTTTATTAAAACTATTCCCTATTATTTTTTATATTTAAGTGAAATTTTTTAAATTTATATTTTTTAAAATCATTAAAAAACACACCATGAAGGGTGTGTTATTTGGAGGCGACACTCGGAATCGAACCGAGGAATTGAGGTTTTGCAGACCTGTGCCTTACCGCTTGGCTATGTCGCCAAAATGATTTTTCATTTTGATAGATTTAGTTTAAACGGCAAGTAATTGATACTTGCCGTTTAACTTTTGTTTGGAGCGGGAAACGAGATTCGAACTCGCGGCATCTGCCTTGGCAAGGCAGCACTCTACCACTGAGTTATTCCCGCAAAAATAAAACTCGCATTTTACTGCGAGTATTTTGGTGGGGGCTATAGGGCTCGAACCTATGACCCTCTGCTTGTAAGGCAGATGCTCTCCCAGCT
>CAQFKO010000033.1 GCA_948787875.1 uncultured Eubacteriales bacterium | reverse complement strand
CTTTCTATTGAGCTCTATTTCAGTATATTCCTTATTTGCTTCCAATAGAACCATTTTTCCATTATTCGACAAAATTAGTGTTTTGTGATTCCCCCATGCGTCATATACATAGTTCACTATCTCTTCCCCAGAACTGTTTGTTATTGCCAAAATGTCGCCCTGAATATTCTTTTTGTAGTAATACTCGCCAACACCAACATAGTTAAATCCTATTATTCCGTCTGCTCCATACTTAAATATCAAAAGATTTCCGTCGTCTTGCGCAAGTATCTTTGTTCCGTCCAAATAATATTGCGTTGTTTTTCCCTCTACCGTTTTGCTTGTTCTTATTCCGCTTGCGTTATAGCAAAATGTTATGTTGTCTAGTTTTGCTAGTTCTCTTCCAAACTGCCATTCAAGTCTTTTGCCCCTATAAATTTTTGGATTGCCCAGCTCGTCATATTCAAACACCTCTCCGTTAAAATATGTTATTTGGTCGCGCCAAGCGTTTTCATAGCCATAAACATATCTTATTCCGTTTTCAAGATTTTCGGTTTTTGTCTCTGAATATTCATACTCAACATACTGTTCAATGTTTCCGCCTTGGTCATAAAAATAAACCTTTGTTTTGTTTAACTTTTTGTTGTCTTCCCTAACTAGTCTTGATATCTCGTCATAATAATATCTCAAAATCACCGTTCCGTTTTCTTTTACAGCTGTAATGTTTCCGTTTTTGTCATAGCTGTATTTAAGATTATCTTTTATCAAGCCATTTTTTCCGAACCACTCACAAGCCACTAGGTTTGAAGCATGATCTCCCTTTTGCAAATAACTGTAATTTTTTGATAGCCCCTTGATTTTTGTTTCTTTAACCCTTCCAAGCTTGTCAAACTCAATAGCTTGCTTGCTTCCGTCAAAATATTCAATTTGGCTAAGCTTTGAATTGTCTTCGTCATAAATATAGTTGGTTTCAAACTTATCTTCACCAATGCAAACTTTTTCACTTTGCTTGCTGTTGTTTTCGTCTAAAATGCTTTCAACAGAAATTTCTTTTAAATTTTGATTATAGCTCTTTTTTATAAGCTCACCAAACTTGTCATAATCAAAATAATATTCAGTTGTGTTGTTATTCTTACATTCTGTTGTTTTTATTAATTTTTTATAGCCATTATATTGATTTTTTATAACAGTTTGTATATTTTTACTTTTGTCTTCATAGTCAATAGACAGCACATTCTTGTTGTTGTCAAAATTTTTAACAAACTTTTCGCCATTAGCAAAGCTCACAATGGTTTTATCTTTTTCATACTGTGCCCGTTGATATTCTTCACCCGCAATAACAGTTTTTGTTTGCCTTCCTACACCGTCATATTCATAGTTAATATCAAAATCATTGTGCGAAAGTGTTGTAAGATAATCAAAATCATAACCAAAAATATTTGTATTGCAACCCGCATCCATATTTACGGTTGTGCTAAGTAATTTGTCGTCATTGTAATCATAGCCATAAGCAACCGATTTTTCGCCACCTAGTTTGCAACTTTCAATCATTCCCGTGCTGTCAACAAAGGCGTTTTCGGCAACGCTTTCACCAAACTCGTTTAGCTCAACCGAACTTTTTCCTTTTTCATCAAGAACAATTTCTTTTGAATAAAGCTTGCAAGCAGGATTTTGTTTGTTAAACTTATAAGCCTTTATAATCGTTCCTTTTTTGTCATAAATATTTTCCAAAACCATGCCGTCAGGGCTTTCAGTTCTAAAAAGCGAACCGTTTTTGTTGTAGAAATATTTTGTAATATATTCTTTTCCGTTTTTAAGCTTGGTTTGAACAACAAGCTTTTTGTTGTCATATTCAAAAGTCGTTATTTCATTCAAACGGCTGTTTTCGGCATAAACAATATTTTTGTCGTCGTCAAACTCGCAATATTCCCAACAGCCCTCTTCCAGCTTCATTCCAAAAACTTGTGCCGAGTTTATGTTTTTTGAATAATCAAAAATCAACCTAAGCCCCACAAGCTCATCAGAAGGATTTTCGCTAAGCGTTACCGGCAAAGCCAAATATTGCCAATTTGTGTTTCGCCAATCAAAACTGCAAAACTGCTCAACTGTTTTTGTTTGCTCGCCGTTAACATAAGTAAGTTCCGCCCTCAGTTCAAAACGTCTGTCTGCCTTTTCGCTGTCCATATTTTTTGTTAACAAATCGTTAATTTCGTCATTTTCCAAGCCATTGTCCGCAACACCGTTGTCGCTGTAATCCGTGCATCTTCTATTTACCCAGCCCGCATCAGCCTTTGCCCAAGCCGACAAAATAAAGTCAAAAACCTTTAAGTTTTTAATTTTTTGCAAATGCTCCTCGTCAAATTCTTTAACAATAAGCGAATTGTTGTTATTTGGCTGATTTTCTTCAAAACTTTCCTCACCGCTCCTTAGTGCTTTTCTGAACCTTTCAACCGAATTATCAAAAAGCCTATAAATATTGTTATCAACAACAGGAATAGTATCAGAATCGGTCACAACAAGCAAACCGTTTTCGCCACAAATAAAGTCATTTCCAATATAGTCATCAGAAACCGTAATTTCAGGTTGATTTTCAAAGTTTAAGCCGTCAAGAAGATTTTCAGCATATTGAATATTTTTTATTTTAAATGCCTTTTTATCTCCCGCCCTGTCATAACTTGCAATATTAACATTTCCAAGTAAATCGCCTTGCTTAAAGGCGTTCTCATAAACTGTTACAACCTTTCCGTTTTTATCAAAAACATAAGTCACAACTTTGTTGCTGATATTATTTCTTATTTCGGCAGAATAAATATTTTGATAAGAAATATTAACCGAATTGTGTTTAATTCTCTCTGCACTGTCAACATAGTTTCCCTTAGCAATCAAACTTTTGGTAGCAAACTCTTCCACACTCATAACACCTTCGTTGCAATAGCCGATTTTAACGCCAAAGCCACTTGGTTCAAGCACCTCAACAAGCCTTTCGTTAATGTAAGAAAAACAAGAAAAATGTCCGCTTGGATAAATAATTTTGCTAAGCAGTCCGTCAGAATACAAAAACTTTGTTTTTCTGTTTTTTGCGTCTGATATTTGTGACAAATAGCCGTCCTCATAAACAAAGTCAATGGTTTTTGAATCGGTAGTTTTGATGCTCGAAATTTTGTTGTTTTCGTCATAAGAAATATAAACTGCATTTTCATAATTGTCTGCAATAACAACCAAGCGATAAATATTTTCGTCTTCGGTTAAACCAAAACCCAAAACTAGCCCGTCATCACTTGTCAAATAATGAACAGGCACTTGATTTTGCAAAAGTTTAAGTTGATGTACTTTCTTCTGAAGCAAAATGTCATATTGCTTTACTTTGCTGTTTAAAACTTCAAGCGACAAACCCACTTGACTGTTTTGATAATCAAACTGCTCTTTGTTATAATCACTTGTAAGCTCGGCAACTTGGCAATTAATATCAAACGAACGCTCACGATTTGCCATCATAGTTTCTGTATATTCAGACTTGTCTCTGCCCTTTTCAATGGCAATAAACTGACTTTCATTAGCTAGCGATAATTTTTGATTTTCATAATTAAGCTTGTTTATCTCTTTGGAAGATAGTGCAAGTTGTTTGTTATTTGAAAGACTCAAAATATTGTTTTCGATTTCTTTTTTGCCGTCTTCTATATTCTTTATTTCAGCCTTTAAATTAGCAATTTCTTCAATATCTTGTTCAATTAATTCAAGTCCCATAATATCTTCAAACCTTGTTGTCAAACCAAGTTTTGAATTTGAAACAAATTCATGCTTAACCGAAACCATCTTTCCTTCCGAGGTATTATAAACCAAGGCTTCGCCGTTTTTGGAATTCTCAATAGCGCTGAGTTTTCCATCTTGCATAATTTTAACTTCAGAAGCTTTCAAATAAACTGTATTGCCCAAATTATCAACATAACTAAATCTTTCCAAAAATTCAATATGTTTTCCCATTGCATCAATATAAGTAAACTTTCCCGCAGATTTTCCGTCACTTAGCATACCATACTCTTTTTGATTTAAGTCACTGTTATTTTCGGCATTTTCTTCACTTTTCTTTAGCTCAACCCTTTCTTTAACAAGATATTGTTGAAAATTAAGTTTAAACCCCTTTCCGCAACCAAAGCTGTCAAAATTTACTATTCCGTTTTCAAAATTAACCTCGTCGCTATTCTTTCTTGCCAAAAAATTATTATAAACATGGTCAATTTTTATGGGAAGAACACTTTGGTCTCCAGCTAGATCATTATGAACAAATTCAAGTTCTCCCGTAAACAAATTTACTCTTCCTTTTCCGGCACGCTTGCAATCAAAATCATAGCTCGCGGTTTCAAATGGCTCTTTTTTGCTGTAATTCTCGGCAAACACCTTTGCACTGTTTGACAAAATTTCCACATTTTCAGGTCCGGCATTAACAATCTTAAAATTTGCCGAAGCTTTTTTATTGCTCAAAACTGTTTGCAATTCGTCCGAAATATCAACACAAACTCTGCCCGCCGACGAGCCGTCAATAATATCCACAGTATAACTTTTGCCTAAAACTTCGTCCAAATATAAAACTTCGTATTTTAAATTTTTGTTCAAGAAATTAAGATCCAATTGCAAAACAGCTTGCTTAACCTTAATATCATCTCTGCTCAAAAAAGACGGACAATATAAAATATTTATTGCCTGTTGTTCTTGTTGCAAACTGACATTTTCACCCTTATCAATTATTTTAATCATAATCTTCCTCCTTTTGTGATTATGATTACATTATAAGGTAACAAAATTCTAATGCTTTCTAACTTTTGCTAATTTGTGCTAATCTTTCGTTGCCCGAATTATCACAATAAATTTGAAGTGCGATTTTATGCAATTGATAAATTCTTTTGGTTGAATAGTTCATTTTAAGAGCAATTTCGTCAAAAGTGTTAAGGTTTATATATTTTAAAAACAAAATATTTTTATATGGCTGAGGAAGTCGGTTTATTTTGTTTTCTATTTCTTGCTTTTTTGAAATAATAATCAGCAAGGCATCCTCTTCCCTTGTTTGTTTTTCAATAATCCTTTCAATTTGCTTGTTAAGTTCAAAAGTATCGATTTTATTTTCTTTCATTTGCGAAAGTCTGTCATAAGATTTTTGAATTTCTTTCTTTAATTTTTCAATCTCCTTTGACTTTTCCTGAAAGTACTGATACTCATATTTATAACTTTCAAGCTCCGTAATAATTTCACTCTTTCTCATAATTTTCTCCTATGTATTATACATTCTGTTATAATAATAGCATGTAAAATAAATATAAACAACAATTTTGCAACAGATTGTTGCAATTGCTTCAATATGTATACAATATCATAAAATTTCGACTTATTTTGATATATTATTGCATAAAAATATACAATATGTTATAATATAAACAAAAGAAGGGGTATGTTATGAATATAGGTCAAAAAATCAGGGGTCTTAGAAGAAATGCAAAATTAACTCAAACACAATTGGCAAAAACGCTTGGTGTTTCAACAGGAGCAGTCGGGCTTTGGGAAGTAAATAAGAGAGAACCTGATACCGCAACGTTGTCTAAAATATCAAAAGAATTCAAAGTTTCTGTTGACTATTTGTTAGATAACCAAGAAAAAAATACAATAACAATAATAGGAAGCAATGGTTCATATACCAAATTCCAACTTAGCGAAGATAAATTAAATGCAATCGCACAGCTGGCCGAAACAATGGCAAATAATAATGACTAACCTAACTTATGATTATTGGAAGAACAAACATTTTTGCAGAAAGAAAAAGCAATAAAAACAACTTAACAAAAAAGCAATATTATTACATCAGCCACTTATCAAGAGATTTTATTATTAAAAATAAACTCTCTTCTCTTCCCATTAATCTTGAAATTATATTAAAACACAATGATTGGAATCTTGTTAAATATTCAAAATTAAAGCAACTTGGTATTGGTGAATATGAACTTTTGATGGACAAAAACTTGGGGTTTGTTGAACTCACCCCAAACAATCAATACATAATTTTTTATAACGACAGTCTGCCCAAAAATATTCAAAGATATACCATTGCGCACGAAATCGGGCACATAATTTTAAATCATTTTTCCGCACCCATAGAAAACAGAGAGCAGGAAGCTAATATGTTTGCAACAAGGCTTTTAATGCCAATGTGCGTTATTCACGAGTGCAAAGTAAGCAGTGCAAAAGAACTTTCTAAGTTATGCGAGGTCAGTGAAATTTCCGCAAATTACAGATATAACAGATTAGAACTTGTAAAAAAGCGAAACAAATTTTATACCGATCCCAATGAAGAAAAGGTCAAGGTTCAATTTGAATCATTTATAAATTTTTATAAAAAGTGCAATAACAAAACCCCATAAAAACTATCACTTCGCAGCTTTAAAACAAGTGGCGAAGTTTATTTATAAAAAACATTTAAAAGACAATAATATAATCACCAAAAAATTACTCTTGGTGAACAAGGAGCTTACTGTGTCACAAAAAAATATTAAATATTTATCAATTGACTTGATTGATACAAAAGATGGATTAAATAATTTAATTGAAATCTATACATTTATGGACAAACTTCTTAGCCTTGCAAATTTAAAAGAAATTCAAAAACCCGTTTTAATCCCCTACTATCATGGAAAAGTAAAAAGAGATGCCGGCGTAAGTTGCTATGCATTTTTTGAAGGTGGCTATTGCACATTGCATATTTTCGAGAAAAGAAAAATCGCATATTTAGATGTAATATCAAACGATCAAGAATTTGACAATCAAATCTTTATAAAAAATTCAAAAAAGTATTGTGGAACAGAAAATATATTGATAAATACCGACGAAACCATATCTGAAAACATTAATAAACATATTTTTGGACCTCATTATATTTGCTTTGGAAAGCCAAAGAAAAAATTTGATACCGACAGCCTTATTCGTTTACAAGAAAGCATAATAAAAGAAGTGGGAATGACACCAATTATTTCGCCTACCGTTTTAAAAAATGAAAATCGCACCTTGCTTTTCATTGCAATTGCCGAAAGTCACATTGCTCTTGAACTTAGCAAAAACAATCTGCGAATTGATATTTTCAGTTGCAAAATGTTTGACTTAAATCTGCTAAAAAGGCTCATAAACAAAGTTATAAAACTTACAGACGAAAAGCTTTTTTATAGATTGTATAAGTCTTAAATTACTCATATACTTCCAAAAGCTTAAATATTAAATAACAAGCCAACCAAATTATCACTCGCAAAATATTTTAAGTTTTACTATCTAATCAATAAAAACGAACATAATTATCAGTTCGTTTTTTCTTTTTTAAATTTTATATAAACCACATAAACATAACCAATTTGTCACCATAAAATCTTAGCGAACAATTTTTACCAATAAAAAACCACACCTTGTGGGTGTGGCATTTTATTCTCGGCACATATAAATCATTTACCGCTTCACTACACAAACTTAAATCTATTTACCAAATCAAATCCACCTTATGCCGAAACAAGTTCGGCAACCTTCGGTGGCAGGGGCTTTTGCTGTCGCAAATAGCTCCTGATTCATTACAGGTCGGTGGTCTTAGCCAACTTTTTTACCAATAAAAAACCACACCTTGTGAGTGTGGCATTTTATTGGTAGGACTGAGTGGACTCGGACCACCGACCCCCACCTTATCAGGGTGGTGCTCTAACCAACTGAGCTACAGTCCTATATGGTGGAGATAATCGGATTCGAACCGATGACCCCTTGCTTGCAAGGCAAGTGCTCTAGCCAACTGAGCTATACCCCCATAATATAGGCGCATATTTTTCAATGCTTTTATATAATAACAAAAACCAATTATAATGTCAATAAAATATAATAAATTTTACAAAAAATTTTAAAACTGTCTTTTTCCCTCTAAACAAAAAAATCATATCCAAATATGCAACATAAATTTTTGATATTGCAAATTCAGATATGGTTAAATTTTTAAGCCTCTTTTTTGTTGCAAGCAGAAATACCGATTGAACAAGCAAGCAAAATTTCTGCCGGGTAATATGTTGCAAGGCAAAGTATTCCCACAACTTGTGGCAGACTTGCAAAAACATTTAATAATAGCATTAGGTCGGAAAAGAAAAATAAACAGCTTCCAACAACAATCACAATGTTTAACAAGTTTTTTGTTTCAACCAAGTTAGAAACAGCCTTTCCAACCATACAAGAAATTATAATTGCATAAATCACGCAAACAATTTCCATAATAACGCCACCAAATTCAAAAAATGGTGCAAGTGTTATTAAAAGCACAGAAGGAACAAAAATCGCAGTTCCAAAAATCAAGTCTTTCCACTTAAATCTAGAAATAAAGCAATAACTTACAAAAAAGAATACATGCCCAACGGCAAACAGAGCAGCACCTACAATAAATTCAACTTCAAGCAAAATATCTCCAAGCATTGCAAACACCAAGCCCACAAGCAAAAATATGCAAAACTTTTTATATGGTGTTTTACTTTTTATCGCCTGAAAAATACACACAACACCCAAAAGCACAAAGCAAGCACTTGTTAAACTTTTCGCCAGCAAACCGCCCACAACAATATAACAAATATCGCCCACAATAATCGCCACAATCAATAATAATGAAATAATATTCAAAGCCCTTTTCATAATTAGTCCCCTTTTCTATAAACCAAACTTAACTTCTCTGTAAATTGTTTCCAATTCTTTTGCGGAAAATAACTTCGGAACAGGATAAAGCGGATTCGCCTCTTTGTCTGCAAGCCTAGCTAGTTCAGAAATATCCGCTTCGTCAATTTGCTCAATGGTGTTGCCTATTCCCATAAACTTATTCATATCTTCAATCTTTTCAATAAAAAGCTTTGCCCCTTCTGCCTTAGAAACAGACTTATCAAACAACCCGCAATAAACGCCCAATTCCCATAATTTTTTTTGAACACTCTTTCCGTATTTTTTTAACACATACGGCAAAATAATCGCATTTGCCAAGCCATGAGCAATATTATATTTCCCTCCAAGTGAATGAGCAACTGCGTGAACATAGCCCACATAAGACTTGGTAAAAGCACACCCTGCTTTAAAGGCAGCAAAAAGCATACTTTCTCTGGCAATAATATTAGAGCCGTCTTTGTAGACCGTCGTCAAATTTTCAAACACAATTTTAACCGCAGCCTTTGCATCTGCTCTTGTGCTTTTTGTAGTGCTTTGCCCTATATATGCCTCCACAGCATGAGTGAGTGCGTCCATGCCTGTTGTTGCCGTAATGCTTTTAGGAAGCCCAACAGTCAAACTTGCGTCCAACATGGCATATTTTGGAATAAGCGGAAAATCGTTTATAGCATATTTGTGTCTTGTTTTGCTGTCGGTAATAACTGCGGCAAGTGTGGTTTCACTGCCCGTTCCGGCGGTAGTAGGAATGGCAAACAAATCAGGCAACTTATTTTTAACTTTCAAAATACCCTTCATTTGAGCCAAAGTTTTTTTTGGATTTGCAACAAGCGCGCCCATAGCCTTGGCACAATCCATAGCAGACCCGCCCCCAACCGCAATTATGGCTTGGCACTTGTTAGACTTAAAAAGTTCAAGAGCCTCATTAACATTTTCTGTTGTAGGGTTAGGAACAGTGCCATCAAAAACACAAAGTTTAATATTTGCCTTAGCAATTGCTTCTTCCAAAGCTTTTGTCAAACCCAAATTTCTTATGCCTTTGTCAGTAACAATAATAACAGAATCAAATTTATCTCTTTTTAAAATTCTGACAATATGTTCGTTGTCGCTAAGAATAAAAGGTTTTCTATAAGGCAAAAAAGGCAAAACCATTCTAAACATTGCTTGATAAACTCTGCAATAAATCTTTCTAAAAATATTCATAATAATTCCTTTTTAGTTTTTATTCCGCCACAATTATAGCATTAAAATTTTTAAGTTCAAAATATAAAGTCTAATAAACCAAAACAAAAACACCAAAATCGGTGCTTTTGTTTAAAATTTAAATAATTTTATCTTTTAGTTATAATCTCTTTCGTCGTCTTCGTCATCTTCAACGTCGTCTTTATCGTCGTCATTATCAAATTCTTCGTCTAAATTCTCGAAATTCTCTTCTTCAAAATCAGATTCAGAATTTGAACTTTTTTCAACGGCATATCTTTCAGCCTCTTCTTTTGCAAGAGCTTCGGCATTTGTTTTTGCCTCTGCTTCTTTAAGAAGTTCCTCATGCTGTTTTGCTCTGGCACTTCTTCTTTCGCTTGAAACAAGCAAAATAAATCCAACAACAATGCTGATTAAAGTAAATATAGCGTCCCCAACAACAGCAGATTTAAGTTCAGGATATTCCTCAATAAGTTCCATTAAAAGCCCAAAGCTTTCAAAGAAAGAAACCTCAAAAATTTCGGAACAATCAATAGCAAGTCCAACAAAAAGTGAAAGCAAAATTTCAACAATGGCAATTACTGCAATAATAAAATAGCCTTTCGTATCCATTTTAAGATTAAATTTTTTGTATCCCCAAGCGGCAGCAAGAACCAAAACAAAACCTGCAACCCAAGCGATTACGCCAAAATAATAAAGCAAAATAAATAATGCACAACCAACAAGACCCATAACAACTGCCATCAAAATAGCAATCACGAGTCTAGGTTGTTTTTCTTCTAAAACATCTTCCATAAAGTCCTCCTATAAATTATATTAAAAAAAAGCACGCAAAATGTCAAACAAATAGATAAAAATGTAACATTTTGTAAAATGCACAAAAAAAGAGTGGCAAAACGCCACTCAAAATCTTAGCCAAAACTATTTTCTTGTGCTTGCAACTGCAACTGATACAGCAGAAACAAGTGATAATACGCCGGCAACAATAGGGCCTGCACCAAGAACGAACTTAACATCAAATGTGTTAATAACAGTTTTAACAGATTCTGTCCAAACAACAAATTGAACGTTTAAGAAGAAGAAAATTGCCGCAACAACAAAGAGTGCAACTATTACATAATCAAATAGTTTGCTTTTTAAAACTCCAAAAAGTCTAAGCACAGCAAAGATTGCCGCAACCAAAACAAAAATGTAGCTAAGCAAGTTCATAAATGAAAACGCAAGGAAATTTTCTTTTCCAAAAACAGCCTCAACACCTGTAAATCCAAAGTTTTGCTCGCCCGCAATCGGAACTGTGTAATTGTAAGAAAGTGCGGTTACAAATAACATACAAATAGCCACGATTGAAAGAACGATTGGCACAAAATAAAGTGCATTTTTAAGTGTAATAACTTGTTTTTTCTTCATAAATTTTTCCTCCTAAAATTATTATTGCATTATCAAAATAAGATGTCAATTTAATATTATAAAAAAATGTAAATTGTACAATTTGACGAAAGCAAAAAAAATCAAATAATATCAGACATTAAAAATATCATCAAAAAAATATAATTTCGCTTCACTTTGTTTTAGCAAATAATCAGCTGCAATTTTAACGCCGTCAGCAAATGCTTTTCTTGAAAAAGCTTGGTGCTCAATTTTCAGAACCTCGTCACCAAAATAAACATAAGCGGAATGTGTGCCGATTTCTCTTCCTCCACGCAAAGAAAGTATCTGCGGTTCTCTTTCGGAAACCTCACTTGCAATATACGCAATTTCAAGAGCAGTCCCACTCGGACTGTCGAGTTTGTCACTGTGATGTTTTTCAAAAATAGTTACATCTGCATGGGTCTGCTTCAAAATATCTGTAAGCGCCTTTTTCAAAAGATGGATTCCAACCGAAAAGTTCCCCGCTTTTAAAACAGGAACAACTTTTGCGGTTTTAAAAATAGCAAGTAGTTCTTCGTCGGTTTGTCCGGTAGACCCCACAATAAGTTTAACGCCATGCTCCGCGCAAAACTTTGCACAAACAGCGGAATTTTCATGCGTTGAAAAATCAACCACAAGGTCAAGTTTTCCCGCCTTTTCAAGACTTGGCTCTCCCTTGTCAATTTTAACAAGTTTATAAATTCCTTCAAGTGATTTGCAAACCTCGCTACCCATTTTCCCTTTTGCACCAACAACTGCAATAGTTTTCATCTTTCACCTCCCTCTATTATATGAAAGACACAAAAAGTTTGTGCAAAAATCAATAAAAAAAAGAGCGAAATGCTCCAAAACTTAGTATTCGTTAGTTCTGCCCAACAGATAATCTGTTGAAACCTTATAAAAATCGGCAAGTTGAACAAGCAAATCCAAAGGCAGTTCTCTTTGATTGTTTTCGTATCTGTTATAAACAACTCTGCTGACCTTCAAAACAACAGCAACATCATTTTGTTTCAAGCCGTTTTCAGTTCTAAGTTCTTTTAACCTTTGACAAAGTTTTTCCATTTAATCCCTCTTACACTTGACATTGTACCAATATGGTTATAATATGTAAGTATATGTACCATATTGGTAATTTATATACAAGGGGACAAATATGATATATAAATCAATTAATACAGATGCAATAGAGGCTTATATAAAAAATAACAATTTAACAGTAAAAAAGTTTTGCAAAAAATGCAAAATATCACCATATATATTCAACAAAATGATGTCCCAAGATATAAATAACTGCAAAATAAAGATTAATGCAATATA
>CAQFKO010000032.1:5282-14341 GCA_948787875.1 uncultured Eubacteriales bacterium | reverse complement strand
ATCTCCGCCATAACATTTTGCAATAACATCTTTTCTTAATGCCTTTACGGTTTCTCTCGCGATTATTTTTCCGCCGATTGCGGCTTGAATAGGAATTTCAAAAAGTTGTCTTGGAACAACTTCTTTTAACTTTTCGGTAATCAGTCTAGAACGCTCATAAGCTCTGCTTCTGTGAGCAATCATAGAAAGTGCGTCGCATGGCTCGCTGTTAAGAAGCATATCTACTCTTACCATATCGCTTTTTTGGTAATCGGCAATTTCATAGTCAAAACTTGCATAGCCGTGAGTGGCGGATTTTAGTTTATCAAAAAAGTCATAAACCACTTCGCACAAAGGAAGCTCAAAATCGATTTTTACACGATTGTCTGCAAGATATTGCAAATCCTTGTATATTCCTCGTTTGCCGATTCCGAGATCCATAATTGCACCAACGAATTCGGGAGGAGAAAAAATATTTGCTTTTATAAAAGGTTCTTCAATGTGATCAATAACATCAGGGTCAGGCATATCGCTTGGATTTGATATATCAGTTACCTTGCCATCTTTTCTATATATTTTATATGTAACGCTTGGCATTGTTGTTATTACATCAAGATTGAATTCTTTTTCAAGTCTTTCACTTATAATTTCCAAATGCAAAAGCCCCAAAAATCCGCACCTGAATCCGTAGCCGAGCGCAGAAGATGTTTCGGGCGTGTAAACAAGTGAAGCATCTGAGAGCTTTATTTTTTCCAGAGCGTCTTTAAGTGCATTATATTTATCGCCCTCTATTGGAAATATTCCCGAATACACAACAGGCTGAATTTTTCTATAACCTGGAAGGGCTTCTGCTTGCCTATCTAGTTCGGTAATGGTGTCGCCCACGCTAATATCCGATACGGTTTTTATGCTGGCAGCAATATAGCCAACATCACCCGCCTTTAATATTTCGGAACGCTCAATCTTTGGCTTGAAAGTTCCAACCTCAACAACTTCAAATTCTTTTCCCGTTTGAAGCATTTTAATCTTTGTTCCTGTTTTAACAACGCCATTTTTAATTCTGACCAAGCATACTGCACCTTTGTAGTTATCATAATAGCTGTCGAATATCAAGGCTTGAAGAGGAGCATCTTGGTCGCCCTCAGGTGACGGAATAGAATCTATAATTTGGTCAAGCACATCTTTAATGTTAAGCCCTGTTTTTGCAGATATGCAAGGTGCATTTTCTGCGGGAATGCCGATAATTTTTTCTATTTCCTGTTTTGCTTCTTCGGGTCTGGCTGATGGCAAGTCCATTTTGTTAATTATTGGCAAAATTTCAAGATTGTTTTCAAAGGCAAGATAAAAGTTTGCAAGCGTTTGAGCTTGCACGCCTTGTGTTGCATCAACAATAAGAAGCGCACCTTCGCAAGCCGCCAAAGATCTTGAAACTTCATAAGTAAAGTCAACATGACCCGGCGTGTCTATTAAATTTAGTGTATATACTTTTCCGTCTTTATTATATTTCATGGTGACGGGAGCAAGTTTTATGGTTATTCCCCTTTCGCGTTCAATATCCATTGAATCTAGCAGTTGAGCCTTGCTGTCACGCTTTGCAACCGTTTCGGTAAATTCCATAAGTCTGTCAGCAAGAGTGCTTTTTCCGTGGTCGATGTGTGCGATTATCGAAAAGTTGCGAATGTTATCTAATTTTGTTTTCATAAAAACCTCATAGAATGATTTTAAAACAAAAATGTAAATAAATCAATCATAATGATTATTTTTATCACATAAAATGATTAATATAACGATTTTTGACCTAAGAAGCTATTTAATTCATTGACATAAAACAAATATCTATGTATAATTTTAATTACAAAATAATTTAAAATTTTACATTACGGAGAAAATATGAATATTTATGAATCTTGGATTGTGAAAACTCCAATTGCTAATCGTGGCTTATTTGGTGATAAAATTCCTGAGAACTCTTTGGCTGCTTTTAAGAATGCAGTTAAAAATAAACTTCCTGTTGAAATTGATGTTACTTGCCTAACAGATAACACTCCTGTTGTTTTTCATGACGAAAAGCTTGCAAGAATGACGGGCAAAGATGGCTTTATATCTAATAGCACCTTTGAAGATATTTCAAAACTTACTCTTGCCGGAACAAAAGAAAAAATTCCAACCCTAAAAGATGTGCTTGATGTAATTGACGGAAAAGTTCCCGCTTTGATTCAAATTAAAAATTTCGGAAAAGTAGGAGCTATTGAAAAATCGATTTGGAAAGTATTGCAAGATTATTCAGGAGAATATGCAATTGAATCTTATAATCCATACACACTTGAATGGTTTAAAAAGAATGCTCCGAAAGTTAAAAGAGGTCAACTTGCCTGCTATTTTGAAAATAAAGAAATAACGGGAATAAGAAAGTGGTCGCTTAAAAGAATGAAGTTTAACAAAAAAATAAGTGAACCTAACTTTATTGTTTATGATTCAGAAGATATGCCAAACAAATTTGTAAAAAAATATTTTGGCGTTATTCCTGTTTTGACATGTGCAATTAGGTCTGAGGAAGACGAAAAGCGTTTAAGCAGTTTTGTTGATAACTTTATTTTTGATAGTTATACTCCAAAAAAGCTTCAAAAAGAAGACGAAAAATCAGCGAAATAAACAAAAACAAAAATCACACTAATGCTTAGTGTGATTTTTTTATTAAAGTTTAACTGTTTTTTGAAATATCAATTTCCTTGTTCCAATGAAGACCTTTAAACTGCCTTTTCACTTTTGCGATTTTATTTATCTTTATATCTCTCATTGCAAGAAGTACCCCGCCGTTAATTGCAACTTGCCTATACATATCTTTCCAACTGAAATATCCAAAGGTATCGTTTGTGAAGCAAGCGGTATAATAAACAAGCATTGTTACAGTTGGAATAGCGAAAGGTGTTGTAATAAGGGTTTGAATCCACATGGCAAGACAAATAAGATCACCCAACAAAAACACAATGTAAGAGTCCATGTATTGCTGAGCGGTTAAAATCTTGCCAATAA
The DNA here is from genome assembly GCA_948787875.1 of uncultured Eubacteriales bacterium. Lineage (GTDB taxonomy): Bacteria > Bacillota > Clostridia > Christensenellales > UBA1242 > RGIG1681. The sequence goes on along the minus strand of CAQFKO010000032.1, from coordinate 11,329 downwards.
TCATTATTGTAAGTGATATTGCACCAAGAATAAGCGCAGTGGTTTGACCAAGTGCATATTTTAAGAAGAAATATCCGCCTATCGTTATTGTTATTGCAAGTAGTAGATATATGAAAATCAGCTTTTTGCTGAGTTTTCTTATTTTGACATCTTCACTTTGGTTGTTATTGCTGTTATATTTTTTTCCTGATTTTTGTTTTTTCTTTGTTCTTAGCCAATTGATAAGTGTTATAAAATTAAGCGGAACGCTTATTGCAAGAACTTTAATGACTTCTCCAAATAATTGAGTTTTGTAGGCTATATAAGCATATAAAAAACATTCTATAATTCCGATAACAATTCCAATTACCTTTCCTTTTGCTATAAGGTAAATGTTGAACATAACAACAAACAAGTCAAGAACATTGAACCACCCGTCCAAATCCAAAACAAGACAGGTTATTCCAAGTGCAAAAAATATGATAAACCAACAGATTGTAAATTTTGATTGCCTTTTTAAAACATTTAAAATTTCTATTCTGCTGACATCTGAGCCATATTCATTAATAAGTCGTTCTTGATTATTTATTCCAACATTGGTAGAAACCGTGGCACTGATCAAATTTCTCTGATAGTTTTGATAAATATTTTTTTTACGAGTTGTTCTTTTCATTTTCCGCTCCCAAAATAAGTTTTGTGAAGTTTCCGGTATAAAAGACTTCTAGTTTATGCAAAGCTCTTGTTAAAATAACATAAAGCAAATTTTGTTCTTCTTTTTTGAATAATTCGTCACTTGCATTGCTAACCAAAACCGCATCAAATTCAAGCCCTTTGGCAAGATATGAAGGAATAATCATAATTTTGTCTTCAACAAAAACATTGTCGTTTTTTGTTACAATTCTGAATTTTGTTGAATTTTCACCCGCCAATACTTGATTATATAATAATGTTTCTTCAATATTTTTGCAAATGATTGCAACCGTATTATAAGATTTTTTGAGATTAATTGCCTCTTTTGCAATGGCTTCGGGGTCAAAATTTTGCTGTTTGATAATTTTTACTTCGTCACCGTGTCGTTCTATTTGAAGATATTGTTCTGATTTTGCAAGAACTTTTTTTGCAAACTCATTGATTTCAAAAGTTGAACGATAAGTTTTTTCTAGCTTACATTCGTTTGAAATTGCACCTATTTTGTAACTTTTTATGGTAGATAAAATTTCGTTGTAGTTTTCATGGTGATTAAATGGCAAAATCGATTGATTAAGGTCGCCCAGCAATGTGATATTAGAGTTTTTGAAAAGCATTGACAGAATTTTGTATTGAGAAATTGAATAATCCTGTGCTTCGTCTATCAAAACATATTTAATATTTTTGTTTGCTGTAATACCAATAATTTTAGACTTAAAATACATATATGGAGTTACATCTTGAAATTCAAGTCGGTCGTTGTCTAAATTTTCTTTTGTTATATTAAATATGCTTTTTAAATCATATTCTTTTGCAAGTTCTGCCATATTATATTTTTCAAAAACCATATTAACAAATTCAACAAATTCGGCTTCGTCTTGATAAAGTTTTTTAAACAAAGAAGCAATTTTTATTTTTACTTTTGTTAAGCCGTCAAGTGCTTGTCTTTTTAATTTTTCAAGTGTTATTTGTTTTTTTGTTCTTAAACTTGCAGAAAGGAATATTTTTTCAACAACCTTTTTGCCCAACAGATATAAGCTTTCACCCTCGCTTTTAACATTTGAAGCAATTTTTTGCATATCTTCAAGTGTCATAATAGTGTCGTCACCTATTTCTATTGGTTCAAGTCCCCAAATTTCCAGCTTGTTTTTGTTTATAAACTCGTCTAAAATATTTGTATAAATCGGGTCAAATTTAAATTTTATTTCATTGTATTTTTCTGAATTTTTTGAATTGCTGTTTGCATAAACAACTTCATAAACATCTTCAATTTTTCCTGAAATAGAAAGTTCCGAAATATACGCCTTTGCAAATTCGTAAAATGTGGCTTGTGCAACATTGTCTTCGCCGATTTCAGGAAGAACATCTGAAATATAGTTGTTAAAGATTTCATTTGGTGACAAAATCATAAGATTTGAATTATTTATTTTGTCACGCTCACTATAAAGCAAGTATGCGATTTTGTGCATGGCAATACTTGTTTTCCCGCTTCCTGCTGGACCTTGAACCACAAGAACATCAACATCGTTTTTTCTAATTATTAAGTTTTGCTCTTTTTGAATAGTATTAACGATATTCTTCATTTTGTTGCTGGCATTGGCAGAAAGCATATTTTTAAGAACACTGTCAATTATTTGCATATCGGTATCAAAAATTTCTTTTATTTCATGACCGTTTATTTTGTATTGTCTTTTAAGTGTTATTGTTCCCGAAATTTTTTCGCCCGTGGAAATTGTATAACTTGCATTGCCTACTTCGCAATTATAAAACATGGCAGAAACTGGTGCGCGCCAATCATAAACATAAAACTCTTCACCGCTTTCAAGAGATGCAATTCCGATATAAATTGGAAAAATTTCTTCCCCATCGTCAAAATCAATTCTGGCAAAATAAGCATTATTAAGCATCTTTTTATAGTTTTTAACCTTTTTATTTGCGTTTTCTGCATAAACACTTCGTTTTTGAATATTTGCAAGTGCATAAACAAATTCAGTGTCAGAAAGCCTGTTAGTTTTGTCCCAAGCATAAGTCATTTGTTCTTGAATATTATTGGAAAGCAGTTTTACTTTTGTATCATAATTTGTGATTTCTTCATTCAAAATATCAATTACATTTGCTAAATATTTTTTTTCTTTTTCAAGTTCTTCTTGTGTAATCATAGTTTCTCCTAATCTTTGTCTATGTGGTTGTTCGATAAATTGTTAAGCTTTTTCTCCGGAAGTTTTATTGAGTTTTCGCTACCATTTTTGCTTGGAACATAATAAACATGGTCTGCTATTTCGGTCGGCAAATATTGTTGGTCAACATAGCCTCCGTAATTGTGAGGATACTTATAATGCTCACGCTGTTCGTTTAAATAGTTGTAATTTTTTAAGTGACTTGGAACTGCGCTTGAAAATGTGTTTTCAATATCTTCTTTTGCCGCACTCATTGCAACAACAACAGAGTTTGATTTTGGGCTCATGCAAACATAAATAATTGCGTGCGAAAGCGGAATCAAACCTTCGGGTGCACCCATTTGCAAATATGCGTTTAAGGCGCTAGAAGCAACAACAAGCGCATTGGAATTTGCAAGTCCGACATCTTCACTTGAATGTGCAAGAAGCCTTCTGAATATAAGAAGCGGATCGCAACCGCATTTGATAAGCCTGTGTGCCCAATAAAGAGCGGCGTCTGCATCGCTTCCCCTAAGGCTTTTGCAAAATGCTGACAGCATATCAAAATATTCTGTCTCGTCAATACTTAAATTGTTTTTTGAACAAATTTCTTTTGCCTCTTCGTCTTCAATAACAATTTTTCCGCAAACTTTTGTTGAAGACAAAACAGCAATTTCAAAATTAACAAGGGCAACCCTTGCGTCCCCACCCGAAGTTTTTACAAATTGGTCTTTCGCAAGTTCTGAAATTTCTATATTTAAATTTCCAAAACCATTTTCTTTGTCTGAAATTGCCCTGTTAATGACTTCTTTAATATTATCTTTTGAAAGTGGTTTAAATTCAAAAACTTTGCACCTTGATACAATGGCTTTTGTCATGGAAATGAAAGGATTTTCTGTTGTTGCACCAATAAAAATAATGTAGCCCTTTTCAATGGCTTCAAGCATTGAATCGGATTGAGCCTTATTCCATCTGTGGCATTCGTCTAAAAGAAGATATGTGTGCTTTCCAAAAAGTTCAAGATTTGATTTTGCACTTGAAATAACCTCTTTAACTTCTGCTACTCCGCAAGACACAGCGTTTAGCTTTACAAAGTTGCTGTTAGATGTGTTTGCAATAATTGATGCCAAGGTTGACTTTCCTGTTCCCGGAGGGCCATAAAAAATACAGCTGCCAAGTTTGTCAGCCAAAATGGCGCGCTTCAAAAATGAATTTTTGCCCAGCAAATGTTCTTGACCCAAAAACTCGTCAAGATTTTTTGGTCTTAATCTATCCGCAAGAGGCGCTAATTTTTTGGTATTTTCCGAAAACAAATTATCCATAATTACTCTCTTTTTACGCATAATATTTTATCATATTTTGAGCAATAAGTAAAGTAATTTAATAATAGTATATATTTTTAACTAAATAAGACTTTTAGGTATGTAACAGATAATTTAAGCCTATGTTCTGCCTCAAATAATTCAATAAAAAAATTTTTTAAAAGCGTTTGTTTATCAAAAGCGTTATTTGCAAGTAGTTTATTTGAATTGCCATTAAATTTTACAATTCCATAAATATTTGCCGAATTTTTGAGCTTTTTTCTATAAAAATTAAGATGTTTTGCGTTTTTTGATTTTTGAATGGTGTCAGACACTTCTATTAGTTCGTTTTCTATTTTAATAATTTCTTCAAAAATATATTTGGCGAGCAAGATTTTAAAAACCTTGATTTCCTTTTGTCGCAAATTATATTGCAATTTAAGTTGATTAAATTTAAAAAATATTTTACACTCTCCGCTTTTAATCAATTCTTTTGAAAGATAAGCCGCGATTTGTTCAATTAAAATAAGATTTGACTTTGCTCTAAAAGTTTGCTTTGAATTGTTGATTTTGTAATCAATAAATTTTGAGAGCGTCAAAATATATTTTTTGTTATCTATTAAAACTTTGTCGGTAAACATTGGCTTTTTGATATTTGAATAAAGAATTTTGATGTATTCATTTAAAGAAGAATGTTTTAATTTTTTGTAATCAAATTTTTCTTTGGTTTGATAAATTTTTTCAATTTCATTTAAAGACAGTTCATTAAAATTTTTATAGGTTAATTTTTTGCAAACAAAAAAAGAAGCAAAAATAATTGCTATACCAATGCTAAATGAAATTGCAACAATATTAAGCACAACTTAATTATTAACAATCTTTATTAATTATAAAACAAATAAAAAACGCATATTGCTATGCGTTTAGCCGGTCTGTAAGCCGTGTTCTGTCTTTTAAGGCAATCATCAATCTAGCCAAGCCATTGCTGACTTGGTCAAGCGATTACGGGAACGGACGAGCAGCCCATAAGTTCCACATCTTGCACCTCACGGAGTTTACAGCGAATTATTGTCACCAATATTTCGAGTGAGCTCTTACCTCACTTTTTCACCATTGCCTTGCGGGCTGTATATTTCTGTTGCACTTTTCATCAGGTTGCCCTGTCTTGACGTTATCAAGCGTGATTGCTCTGCGGTGCACGGACTTTCCTCACCAATTTCTTGGCGCGATTGCCCAACCGACTGAAATTATTATACGCAAAATATTGTTATAAGTCAATAGTTATAAGTGTCTTTTAAAATTATATAAATATTAACAAAATTCGTCAAAATAATAAAAATCGCAATTCGGTTTAAATTTTATTAAAATTACAGTTGGTTTTAATAATTTCTATGGCTTTTTTCTCTAATCTGGAAATGTAAGACCTTGAAATATTCAGTTCGTCTGCAAGTTCATTTTGGGTTCTTGGAATTTCTCCTTTAAGACCATATCTTTTTTTGATTATTTCTCTTTCTCTTTCAGATAGCTTGTTGTCGATTATTTCTTCTATCTTTTTATACATAATTTTGTTTTCAACTTGAATATCAACTGAAACGGCATTATCGTTAAGGATTTCATATAAAGATAAATTGTTTCCGTCTTTGTCGACAGAGATGACCTCATCCAAATATACCGCAGAGGCATTCTTTTTATCTGAACGAAAGGTCATTAAAATTTCATTTTCTATACATCTTGATGCATAGGTTGAAAAACTGTTTCCTCGCTCATAAGAAAAAGTTTTTATGGCTTTCATAAGACCAATCGAGCCAATGGAAATCAAATCATCAATATCAATATTTGAGTTTTTGTATTTTTTTGCGATATGTGCTACTAACCTTAAATTGTGTTTAATTAGAGTTTCTTCTGCCGATTTGTCACCCTCTTT
>CAQFKO010000032.1:0-5272 GCA_948787875.1 uncultured Eubacteriales bacterium | reverse complement strand
TTTCATTTTCAAAAAATAAAGTTTTTCGTCTTCTGCGGATAATGGCTTTTCAAATGCGTTTTTGGTTTCTACTTTGCCTGTAAAGAAAAACAGCCTTGCAAGCAATGAAAAAAATGCTGATAAAAACATATTTCCTCCTAAAAAAATATATGTCGAAAAAATATGTAATATGAAATAAAATAAAAAAAATTGAAGAATAACTCTTCAATTATTTTCTTAATATATCACCAACTTCAATCGGCAAATCTGTTTTTAACCAAATCAGTTGTTGGACAATTTTTGCTTCACTAAGCTCAGCTCCGTTTTCGTCTGTCATGCTTTCAACAAAAATTTGTTTATTAAATGAACTATTTGGCGATAAAATTTCAAGATAGTCGCCTACCGAAAACTTATTTCTTTGTTCAACTAAAATTCTGTTGCCATCAACTTTTTTAACAATTCCCATAAACTTGCTGTCTTGTTCTTGAATGGTTGTTTCATAGTTTTGTTTTAATTCTCCGTCATTAAACATAAAGCCTGCTGTATATTTTCTGTGGCTGGCTTTTAAAAGTTCTTTTTTCAGTTCTTCGGGAAGAATGTAAGGTTTGTTATTTTCTTTTGCGTCAAGCATAATATCAATGGCTCGCCTATATGCATTTATAATTGTTGCAACATAATAAGGAGATTTCATTCTGCCTTCAATTTTAAGACTGTAAATTCCTGCATCAAAAATTTTGTCTAAATATTCAATTAAGCAGAGGTCTTTGCTGTTGAAGATATAAGTTCCCCTTTCGTCTTCTTCAAGTGAAAGTTTTTCGTTTGGTCTTGACTCTTCTTCAATGGTGTATTTCCATCTGCAAGCTTGAACGCATTCGCCATGATTGGAATCCCTTCCCGTCAAATAATTTGAAAGCAAACATCTGCCACTATAACTGATGCACATTGCCCCGTGAACAAAAGCCTCTATTTCAAGGTTTGGGTTTTCTTTTGAAATATTTTTGATTTCGTCTATGCTTAATTCTCTTGCAAGAACAACTCTTTCCGCACCAAGTTTTTGCCAAGTTTTTGCTGCCAATGCATTTGTGGTGTTGGCTTGTGTTGAAACATGAATCGGAAGATTTGGAAAGTTTTCTTTTACGAATGAAAATATTCCAAGGTCAGAAATTATTACTGCATCTACTTTTGCATCTACCAAAGTTTGAACATATTCTTTTAAATTATTAAAATCGTCATGCCTAGCATAAACATTAAGAGTTACATAGCCCTTTTTTCCAAAGGAGTGAATATAGTTCATAGTGTCTTCAATAGACTCATTATCGAAGTTTGTTCCGAATGCACGTAGCCCATAATTTTTTCCAGCAAAATAAACTGCATCTGCACCAAAGTGCAAAGCAGTTTCAAGCTTTTCTCTGTCGCCTGCGGGCGCAAGCAGTTCAATTTTATTATTTTTCATAGTTAACCTTTTGTGCATAAATTATGCCGTCGTCAATATCAATAAGTTTAAAATTCATTAAAAATTTGGATTTTTTGCAGTTTTCAATAAAATCGCCAAGCCTTTTTATAATTGTTTTATATCTTTTTGTTGGCTCGGTAATAGTTTTATTTACATAACCTCTAAACAAAACATTGTCCGCAACAAACGTTCCGCCATCTTTCAGCAAAATCATTAATAAATCAAACATTTGAAGGTATTGGGCCTTTGGTCCGTCAAGAAATATAAAATCAAAATATCCATCAAAGTTATTTGAAGAAACAAGTTTTGCCAACTCCACCATGCAATCTCCTACAATAATTTTTGCACGGTTATTAAGCTTGTGATTTTTAAAATTTTTTTGTGCAATTTTTGCTGAATCTTTGTTGTGCTCAATTGTAACAAGGTCTGCCTCAGAGGCTTCTAGCATTGTTATTCCGCTATACCCCACGGCTGTTCCGATTTCAAGAATATGAAGCGGCTTTGATTTTTTTACAAATTCTTCAAGAATTTTATGAGTGTTGTCTTTTACAATTGGCACGCCATAAGCTCTTGCTCTTTTGTTAATTTCTTTTAATTCCATATTATATTCTGAATATGATTGGCAAAATCATAGGTGTTCTCATTGTTTTTTTGTAGAAGAAATTTCTTAAAGGTTTTCTAATTTGATTTCTGATTTCATTCCAATCATGATTTTCTCTTAAATTAATTACAGCCAAAGTATCATGCAAAACTTGCTTAGCTTCTTCAACCAAAGTGCTTGCCTCGTCTGTGTAAACAAATCCGCGAGTGATAAGATATGGCTCGCTCATAAGTTCACCCGTTGAATCCGAAACACCCATAACAACAATAACAAGTCCGTCTTCGGATAGCAACTTTCTGTCGCGAAGTACAACGCTTCCCACATCTCCGATTCCAAGCCCGTCAACAAGTTGTTCGCCAGCTTGAACATTGCCTTTAAGAACCATTGTATTTTTTGAAATTTCAACAACATTTCCAATTTCCGGAATAATGCAATGAGTTTTTGGCATACCAATTTTTTCTGCCAAAAGTACATGTTCTTTTAAATGTCTGTATTCGCCGTGAACAGGAATAAAGAATTGAGGATTAAGCAAATTGTGAACGATTTTAAGTTCTTCTTGACAAGCGTGACCAGAAGCGTGAACATTTTCTGTTACAACAATAGCACCTTTTTTGTAAAGGTTGTTTATAACAGTGTTTATCATAGATTCATTTCCCGGAATTGGCGAGCTAGAAAATATAACTGTGTCGTTGTCGCCTATTTCAACTCTGCTAAACTCACCACTTGCAAGTCTTGAAAGTGCACTTCTTGGTTCGCCTTGACTTCCCGTAGACAAAACCAAAACATTTTTATCTTCCAAAGAGGCAATTTTTTCTATATCAATAAACACCTCTTTATTAAATTTGAACGCACCGATTTTCATTCCAGATTCAATGTTGTTGATCATACTGCGACCCACAACAGCAACTCGTCTATTGTATTTGATAGCAAGACTGATAATTTGTTGAACACGATAAATATTGCTTGAAAAGGTTGCGACAAAAAGTCTTCTGTCGGCATTGTCCATAAACACTCGTTCTAAGTTTTCGCCAACACTTTTTTCGGAAGGTGTATAACCGCCTCTTTCAACATTGGTGCTTTCACCAAGCATAAGAGTAACACCCTTTTTCCCGATTTCAGCAAATCTAGGAAGGTCAATAACCTCTCCGTCAAGTGGTTCATAGTCAATTTTAAAGTCGCCCGTATGAAAAATTATTCCTGCTGGTGAATCGATAGAAAGTGCAAATGCTCCCGGAATTGAGTGATTTACTTTTACAAATTCAACTGAGAAGCAACCAAGTTTAACAACATAACCCGGCTTAACGCAAACACCTTTAACATTGGTAATTTTGTGTTCTCTTATTTTGTTGTCAAGAAGTGTAAGAGTTATTTGACTTCCATAAATTGGAGCTTTTACATCTTTTAACAGATAAGGCAAACTTCCTATATGGTCTTCGTGACCATGAGTAATAACTATTCCTCTAAGTTTTTTTGCGTTTTCTTTTATGTATGTAAAGTCAGGAATAACAAGGTCAACCCCCGGCATATCGTCGCTTGGAAAAGCTAGTCCCGAGTCGATAACAATCATATCGTCGCCACATTCAAGCGCGGTAATATTTTTTCCGATTTCACCTATTCCGCCAAGAAAAATTACTTTGACTTTGTTGTTTTTGCTTTTTTTGACATTCAAATTGCCTGCATTAGCTGTAAGCAAAGTTTCTTGTTCAAGGTTAGTCAAATAGTTTAAATTAGGATTGATTTCAGATTGTTTTGCCAAAACTTTTTTTGCTACATTATTATTAATGTTTCTGTTTGATAAGTTAGAGTTGTTTTGAGTATTAGATTGTTTTTCCGCAGGCTGTATTTTCTTTTTTAAACCCACATTATATGTTCCGACTTGTTGCTCACTTTCTGTAAAAGAGCGTTTTTTTGGAGCAGAAAAAGTTTTTTGAGAGTTATTTGCATTAAATCCCATGTTGTTTTGCATATTTTTTAAATTTTGTTCTGATGCATCAGAATTGTTATTTTCATTTGTTCGAGTAATATTTTCTTCCATAAATTAATCCTTATTATTTTGAATATTTTTTGTTGATTTAGTTTTTTTGGTTTTCTTTTTTGTTTCTTTATTGTCTTCAATTTCCGGGCTTTGCTTTGGAGGTTTAGGAATTTCAATAACCGTTACTTCGTCTTGCTTAATTGTATATTTGGTTGGATTAAAAATCAGGTTTGGACCAAGATAATATCTTTCCCCTTTTGTGTTAAAGTAAATTACCAAATAAAAGATAGACAAAAATACAAACGAAGCAGGCACGGAAATTATTGTTCCCGCAAAGAATGTAAATAAAGATATAAAGAAATTTATAAATATCAATGTTAATGTAACTGCTATGCTACATGACAAAATTCTCCAAAAGCGTTTAATTGTCAAGGCAAAGCCTTTTCCGAATGCAACAAACGGATTTGAAGTATCTTCTACCATTATGCAGGTGTAGCAAGTAAAGAGTGAATATTTTACTGATCTGATAAGAATCATAAATATTGAAACGATAACTAATCCGATAATAGAGCTTAAAATTGTTTTTGCCAAAGTCAAATAAATTACTAAAAGCAAAATGTTAAGTGCCAAAAACGGTAAGCCAAACAAAATATTTGTCAGTGCATAGATTATTCCCTTTCCAAGAACTTTTAATCCGTTTTGGAAATATCCCACATTCATATTCATTGAAAGTTTTTGATAAAGTATTGAAGTTATATTAAAGTATGAAATTTGAATTAAAACATAAGGCAAGAATATACAAAGAATAATAAGTGCAAAAAAAGTCAGCCAAATACTTGAAAAGTTTTCCACAAACAAAACAGTTAAAGCATGCTTAAACAAATCACTCAATTTAAGTGCAATCTCACTTGGCGAAGTGTAGGCTGTTTCAACAAAGACTTTTGCCTCGTGAACAACATTGCTTGAATACAGCAAATCAATAATTGGCTTTCCTGCCAAGTATGCGCAAACTCCAAATAAAATTCCACACACAAAAAGATATAATAGCTGCTTCCATACAAGCGTAAAGTTAGAAGCAAACAGCTTCACAGTGTTTTTGTAAGACATAAAGTATCCACCTTTAATTAGCGTTACAAATTAAATATTCTATAAAAAACTTTAATCGTATTTCTATTATAATATAACTTATGTTTAAAATCAAGCAATTTTAACATCAGAGTTGTAACAACTTACAATATATTGCGGTTAAAAAAAGAAAAAGGGA
>CAQFKO010000031.1 GCA_948787875.1 uncultured Eubacteriales bacterium | reverse complement strand
CTAAATGATTATTTTAAATCATTAAGATAAATTAATATAAGGAGATAAAATTATGTTATCTGATATTGAAATTGCACAAGGTGCAAAAATGAAAAAAATCACAAAAGTTGCTCAGGATTTGGGGCTTGGCGCGTCAGATTTGCTTCCTTACGGTGATTTTGTTGCAAAGGTATCCACTTATAATGAACTTACAAATAATGCAAAAAAAACCGGCAATTTGATTTTGGTTACCGCAATGAGCCCAACCAAATTCGGCATAGGAAAAACCACAGTATCAATTGGTCTTGCAGATGCGCTTAAATCAATGGGAAAAAATGTTTGTCTTGCTCTTCGTGAGCCATCACTTGGTCCTGTTTTCGGCGTAAAGGGCGGTGCTGCCGGAGGCGGTTATAGCCAAGTTGTTCCAATGGAGCAAATCAATTTAAGTTTTACGGGCGACTTTGATGCAATAACTTCCGCAAATAACTTGCTTTCAGCCATGATAGACAATCATATTTTCTTTGGCAACGATTTAAATATTGACCCTTCAAAAGTTTTGTTCCACAGGTGCCTTGATGTTAATGACCGTTCTTTAAGAGAAATACATTATTCTTTGGCTTCAAAAGACAAAGACGGCAACAACATAACGGTTGAAAGAACAGATAATTTCACAATTACTGCCGCAAGCGAAATTATGGCAATCTGTTGCCTTGCAGAAAACTTTGAAGACCTAAAAAACAGACTCGGAAACATAATTGTTGCCCTCAACGCAAAGGGCGAACCTGTTTATGCAAAAGAGTTAAAGGCAGAGGGAAGCATGGCGGTTTTGCTTAAAAATGCACTTGCGCCAAACCTTGTTCAAACCTTAACTCACACTCCTGCCTTTGTGCATCTTGGACCTTTTGCAAATATTGCACATGGTTGCAACAGCATGGTTGCAACAAAACTTGCCCTTAGCTTGTCTGATTATGTAATAACAGAAGCAGGTTTTGGAAGTGACCTTGGCGCAGAAAAGTTTTTGGACTTAAAGTGCAGACTTGGAAATTTAAATCCTTCGGCTGTTGTTCTTGTTTCAACCATTCGCGGTTTAAAATTCCATGGTGGTTCAGAAACAAACACAACTGCCTCAGAACTTGAACTTTTGGAAAAAGGCTTAGACAATTTGTATCACCATATAAACACGCTAAAAAAGACATTTAAGCAAAGTGTTGTGGTAACTATAAACAAATTTTTGTCAGACACAGACGAAGAGATTTCTTTGGTTGTAAAAAAACTCAAAAAGCATGGTGTAACGGCTGTGGTTAATGAATGCTTTGCAAAGGGCGGAGAAGGAACAAAAGATCTTGCAAATGCCGTTCTTGCCAATTTGTCAAACAAAAAACTTTGCTATTCATACAAACTTACAGACAGCGTAGAAAAGAAGATAGAGAACATTGTTAAAAATGTTTATGGCGGAAAGGGAATAAAACTTTCAAAACTTGCAAAGGAAAAAATCAAGTTCATAAAAAAAGCAAAGCTTGACGGTTTGCCTGTGATAATTGCAAAAACACAGTTCAGTTTGTCTGATGATCAAGCCTTAGTGGGCGCTCCAAAAGGCTTTATAATTAATGTTCGCGACATTGAGGTTAAGGCAGGTGCGGGCTTTATTGTTGCAATTGCGGGAAACATGATGCTTATGCCGGGGCTTTCAAAATCACCAAATGCCGAAAGAATAAATATAGACAATAACGGCAAGATAAGTGGCTTGTCATAGGCTGTAAATGTCCAAAATTTAAGGTGTTATGACACACATAATATAAAAAGTTAAAGAGAAGAGTAAGGCAAAAAAAATTGCTTTGCTCTTTTTTTGTGCCAAAAATCAAGTAAACAGATTGAATATAAGCAAAATTTTAGAACTTTTCGCATAACAAATTTTTCGTCAAAGTATTTTTCAAAAGTGCAAAACATGCCAAAAATTTGCATAAGCACATAGGTGCTTTGGTGTTATCATTATTGCATGAGGAGGAAACCATGGAGATTGTTTACAAAAACAGCAATAATTGCACCATTGCAGAGCTATCTGGCGAACTTGACGAATATTCTGCGGAATACGTAAGAATTTCGTTAGATGACATTCTAAAAGATTTGGCGGCTCACAAATCTAAACTTGTGCTTGACTTTTCAAAAGTGTCATTTATGGATAGCACGGGAATCGGAGTGTTGCTTGGCAGGTACAATAAATATTCAAAATGTGACATTGAACTTTTTATAAAAAATCCAACTTCTTATGTAAATAGAATATTTGAAATGACGGGAATATATCAAATAATTCCAAAGGTAGGTTAAACAAAAATATGGCATTTGATAACTATTTTAAACTTGAGTTTGATGCAAAAAATGTAAACGAAAGCTTTGCCCGAAGCGTTGTGGCAATGTTTTGCACAGAACTCAAACCAACATTATCGGAGATTAACGATATAAAAACGGCGGTGAGCGAAGCGGTAACAAACTCAATAGTTCACGGCTACGAAAACAAAGGAGGAAAAATAACACTAGAAGTGGGGCTGGCTGGAAATGCGGTAGATATTAAGGTAACGGATACAGGCGTTGGCATTGGCGACATCGACATGGCTTTGCAGCCGTTTTACACAACAAAATCGCAACAAGAACATTCCGGCATGGGCTTTACACTGATGGATTCCTTCATGAATTCGTTAGATGTTGAGCCAAACACTCCGCAAGGGCTGGTGGTTCATATGAGAAAGGTGATAAAAGGCTGATGAACGAATACAGACCAATAGATGTCGCACAAACAAATGAATTAATATTAAAGTCAAAGGCGGGAGATAAAGAGGCAACGGAATTGCTTGTGTCCGGAAATTTTCCTTTAATAAAGGCCATTGTAAAGGGTTATCTAGGAAAAGGCGTTGACTATGATGATTTGTATCAAATTGGCTGTGTGGGATTTTTGAAGGCAATAAAAAATTTTGACAGCAAGTTTGATGTAAAATTTTCAACATATGCCGTTCCAATGATAAGTGGCGAAATAAAAAGGTTTTTGCGAGACGATGGAAGCATAAAAGTGTCAAGGTCAATAAAAACGCTTGCAATAAAATTAAAGGCATATATAGAAAAGCAAAAAAAGACCACGGGCGAAAGTCCAAGCTTAGACGAACTTGCAAAAGAATTCAATGTGGAAATGGAAGACATTGTAATTGCCTTAGATTCGTGTCAGTCCACAATTTCTCTTCAAGCCAAAATTGATGAAGACGATCCAAACAGCCAAAATGTTATAGACAAATTGGCGGTTTTTGACAAAAGTGACGAAATGCTTGATAAGTTTATTTTGAAAAATGAAATTCTGAACTTGCCCGAAAAAGAAAAAAAGATAATCCTTTTAAGATATTTTCGTGGCAAAACTCAGGGAGAAGTTGCTGACGAACTTGGAATTTCGCAGGTCCAAGTTTCAAGAATTGAGTCAAAAATAATCGAGCATTTAAAAACAAAATTGGTTGAAAAATAACCAAAACAAACTTAAAAAATTAACAAATTATCAAACGACGGTTATATTACAAATTTTTTATTAATAGAATTTACTAAGATTTCCAAAATAAGTTTAAGACAACATAATTCGACAGCATTCCAAAATAATGAACAAAAAATTATGCGGAAATTTTTTGGTTTAAAATTTAATTTGTAGTAGAATAGAGAGGTAGTTTGTATGAAAATAGTTTGCACAAAACTAAAATCAATAGCAAAATCTGCTGTTATGGCAGTTGTTGCTATGTTGTTAATTTCGCTAGTATCATTTACAGGAAGCGGCACAGTATATTTTGGATATGCTTCCCGCAAAGTTCCCATTTATTCGGTAGAAACTAACGAGAAAAAGGTTGCTTTAACATTTGACGCGGCTTGGGGTTCCGACAAAACAACAAAAATTGTCGATACTCTAAAAGAAGCAGGTGTAGGCGGAACATTCTTTTTGGTGGGTTTTTGGATTGAACAAAATGCTGATAAAGTCAAATATATTGACGAGGCAGGTCTAGACATTGGAACACATTCAAGCACACATCCCAAAATGAGCACGCTATCTGCCACCGCAGCAGAAAATGAGCTGTCTTCTTCTATGAAGCAAATTACCGATATAACGGGAAAACAAGTAAAATATTTTAGACCGCCATTTGGTGACTATAACGATACTTTGCTAAGTGTTGCAGATAATTTAGGTCTAAAAACAATTCAATGGGACGTCGACAGCCTTGATTGGAAAGGACTTTCTGCGGAAGCAATACTTGCAAGAGTAAAGCAAAGTGTAAAAAATGGCTCAATAATCCTGTGTCACAACAATTCAGATCATATTTTAGAGGCCTTGCCATTGATTATTTCATTTTTAAAGAGTGAAGGATATCAAATGGTTAAAATATCTGAACTTGTAATGGACGAAGGCTATTACATTGATAATAATGGACTACAAAAAAAGAAATAATAAAGAAACTAAAAATTAAATAAAATAAGGAAACAATAAGGAAATAATTATGAACACTTCGTATGAAAACAACAATCATGTTTTACTAAAAGGAAAAATCAAAGAACTCCCAACATATTCACACACAGTAATGGGAGAGGGATTCTTTGAAATGTACATAGAAGTTACAAGACTTTCAGAAGAGGTAGATGTTTTGCCGGTAACAATTTCAGAGCGTTTGATTTCAGACTTTAAAATCGGTGACGAAATCGGAATTGTAGGGCAATTCAGAAGTTATAATAAAATTGAAGAGAATAGAAGCAAATTAATGCTGACAATTTTTGTAAAAGAGTTAGTAAATCCAAACGAGCTTAGCGAAATCAATCAAATCAATTTGGTAGGTTATATTTGCAAAGAGCCAATATACAGAACAACTCCGTTCGGCAGAGAAATCTGTGATATGCTTCTCGCAGTTAACCGTGCTTATAACAAAAGTGATTATCTTCCATGCATTGCTTGGGGCAGAAATGCTAGATTTGTAAGAGACCTTGGGGTTGGCGAAAAACTCGAAGTTCAAGGACGAATTCAAAGCAGAAAATACCAAAAGCGCATTGACGAAAACACTTCTGAAACAAAAGTAGCTTATGAAATCTCGCTTTCCAGCGTAATGATTGTTGACGGTGATTATGCCTTAGACGAAAATATTGATGAGAGTGAAGAAATCAGCGAGGTTGTTTCTGGTGCAACAAGTGCAACAACCGCTGCTATTTAAGAGTTTAAAAAACACCAGCCTATCTGGTGATTTTTTATTGCAAAAAAAGCCACCGCTATTATTTTCGGTGGTTTTTGTTTATTGATTCAAAATTTCAACAAGGTCATGAATAATATAAAAATTTTCTTTGTTATTGCCCTTGTAATAAAAATTTTCACCGCTGTTTAGTGTAATGCAAACGGTGTTTTTTTCACGCATTTCAACATTAATAATTTCTTTTATTTTATGTGTAACAGAAAACTGATTTTTTACAAGTTCAATTTTGTCGAAAAAAATTGTCATATCGCAATTTCCAACAACTTCAATCTTGTTGTTTGAATATTTTTCGCATCTGCAAACGTCTTTGTAAGTCACAAGCGGAAGTTTGGAAAATTCTGATTTATAAAGCTTTTCAAATTGAAATTCTTTTAGTTCGTCAAAGTTGTTTATGTTTTTAGCCAGCAAAATGCTTCCGTTTGGTTGAAGTTCAAACGCCGAACCGCAATTTTTGCACTTAACACAATTGAATTCCGAATAAAGATTAAAAAACTTTTCGCATTTCGGACAACAATAAACAATTGTTTCAAGATTGTGTGCAAGTTTGTTCGACCTAAGTTCAAGATAAAATCTTTCTGCATAAACACTTGCCGAAGAAGGCATATAATTATTTACAAGTTCATTAAATTCGGTTTTATTTAATTTTTTGAATTTTGCTGTGTCCAATGAAAACTGACTGTTGAATTTTGTTTTGCCTTTTCTGGTAAAAGGCGACCAAACGGGTGCAACAAAATATGTTCCGATTAGTGTAACAAACTTAATGTCATATTCTGCTTCATACAAAAAATCGGTAACTTCAATTGAAATATCGTCGGTTTCACCAAAAACAGAAATGTTTTTTTCGGGAAATATAACCACAGAAACATATTGCTTTTTAAGTTCCGAAAGTTCACTCAATAATTCTTTTTTGTCTTCTGCCAAAAGTTTTTTGTAATATAATTTTTTGATAATTTCGTCTTTCAAAAAAACAAAGTCACAAGTAAGGCTGTTTGAAATCAAATGCTTGTCAAAAATCGAGGTTTTATTGCATAAATAAATTGTTGGGCTGAATTCTTCGATTTTGTTGTTAGAATAACCGAGACTAAAACAAGCAAGTTTGTTTTTTAATGGACTTGGCGGAAGTTCAAAAAATTTTGGGTTTAATAACTCTTTTACAAACTTATAATTCATCATAATTTAATTATATACAAAAAAAATTTGAATATCAAACGAAATTTGTTTGTACTGAAAATTAAATTGTTATATAATATTTTTAGTTTAATTTTAAAGAGGAAAAAAATATGGACTTATTTCAAAAATGCAAAGATTATACAACCGCCAACGAAGCAAGAGCTCTTGGCATTTATCCTTATTTCCATGTGCTTGAATCAAAGCAAGACACAGAGGTTTGCATGGAAGGTGGCAGAAAAATAATGATTGGTTCAAACAACTATCAAGGTTTAACAAGTGACCCAAGAGTTATTGAAGCTGCGGTTAAGGCAACAAAAGAATATGGCACAGGCTGTTCGGGTTCAAGATTTTTAAACGGAACAACCGATCTTCATGTTCTTCTTGAAAAAGAAATGGCAGAATTTTTGGGCAAAGAAGATTGTGTAACCATGAGCACGGGTTTTCAAACCAACCTTGGCGTTATTTCTGCAATAGCGGGAAGAAAAGATTATATTTTGTGTGACAAAGAAAATCACGCTTCAATATATGATGCTTGCAAACTCAGCTATGCAACCATGTTAAGATTTAACCATCTTGATTATGACGATTTGGAAAGAAAAATTCAAACCGTTCCTGAGGGCGCGGGAATTTTGATTGTAACCGACGGAATTTTTTCAATGTCGGGTGAGCTTTGTGATTTGCCTCGTCTTGTAGAGATAAAAAAGAAATACGGCGCAAGACTTATGGTAGACGATGCTCACTGTATTGGTGTGCTTGGAAAAACCGGTGCAGGAACAGCAGAGCACTTTAATTTAACAGACGATGTTGACCTTATTGTAGGCACATTCTCAAAATCTCTTGCAACAATCGGTGGATATTGCGCTTGTTCAAGCGAAGTTGCTGATTTTATCAGGCATAATTCAAGACCATTTATTTTCAGCGCATCTATTGCGCCTGCAACCTTGGCTGCAACAAGAGAAGCTCTCAGAATAATCAAATCAGAGCCAGAAAGAGTTTCAAACCTCAAAAAAGTAACAGATTATATGCGTTCATGCCTTTCAGAACGCGGAATAAAATATCTTGACGGTCAAGCTCCTATTATTGCAATCTATACTTATGAACCAGAGGTTACATTAAGTGTGTGCAAGCGTTTGTTTGAAGAGGGAGTATATGCAAACCCTGTTCTTCCGCCTGCAACTCCTGTCGGTCAGTGCTTAATAAGAACTGCATACACCACAACTCACACCGAAGCACAACTTAGTGAGGCAGCAGATATAATAGCAAAAGTTTTCAAAGAGTTCGGTTTATTGGAAAAATAACAAAAAAATAAAAAAGGGCATTTACAAATGCCTTTTTTTGTGTTATTATAAAAAAGGAGGGTAAAAGCCATGGGAAGAATTGAAGATTTAGAAAAAGAAATGTTTAATATTGAAGGGGCTATTTCACAATTGCAAGAAGAGTTAAAATATAAACAAAAAGAATATGCCTTGCTTCTTGGAGAAAAAGCAGGAAAGGAAACATTAAAAAAGTTTCAAGGAGAGTTAAACAGGCGTTTGGCAATTTGCAGTGAATTAGACAAACAAATGTCAAACACATCATTAAACTTAGAGCAAATGTCAATTCTTTGTTCTCAAAAAATGAACGAAGAAGCCGCTTGTGAAGAGTTAAAAGCTTTAATAGCTGATTGCAAAAATGATCTTGAAGTTAACGGAAAATATCAACAAGAACATCTTCTTAAAATTATGTTAGACGATTCAGAACAACAACCACAATAATATTAAATAAAAACAAACAAAAAGTCGCCAAAAATTAGGCGACTTTTCAAATGCAAAATATTAGTCTTCGTCATCTTCTTTGTCAAGCCCCATAAGCTTATAAAAATCTTCAAGCGAAGGCTCTGCACCTGTCATATCGATTTTGTCTATCGGAATTTCAACAAAACCTTTTTCGTTCGTATTATATTCGTCAAGGCATTTTCCGCAGTTATCGCAAATTTTGTTTGGGTCAATATCGCAACGGTCACATTCACCGCAATCTGTGCAATTTTTGTTTTCTTCAAGCACACACATTCCGTTTTCGTCACCATGAAAAGTTTGTTTCATAAATTCTCCTATTTTGTCGAAACATTTGATATTATGTCACGCATAATTCCTCAAATTTTCGGCAATTACATAATGTTTTATAAATTTACATTTTTTGCAATTTCACCTGTTGCAAGCTCGTCACAACGGTTGTTAAGCTCATTATCCGCATGACCTTTTACCTTGTTAAAATTAACATTGTGCTTGCTTAAAAGACTGTCCAAACTTTGCCAAAGCTCAATATTTTTAACAGGTTTTTTGTCAGAGCCAATCCAATTTTTTTCTTTCCAATTGTTAAGCCAGCCCTCATTTATTGCATTAACAACATAAGCAGAATCAGAGTATAATTCAACATTGCATTGTGTTTTAAGCATTTCAAGAGCCTTAATAACGGCAGTAAGTTCCATTTTGTTGTTTGTGGTTTGTGGGTCAAAACCCGAGATTTCTTTTTTTATATTTCCGTAAATCAAAACCGCACCCCAACCGCCTGCACCCGGATTTCCAGAACACGCCCCGTCGGTATAAATCGAAACATTAAATTTATTCATAACAAGAATATATCACATTTTAATTTTTTAGCCAAATATTTTTATATTATAAATAGAAAAGCATAAATTTATTGACATAACAAAACCGATTATGCTATAATCTTTTTGTTGTAGGGGTGTAGTTCATCGGTAGAATGAGAGTCTCCAAAACTCCAGAGGAGGGTTCAACTCCTTCCACCCCTGCCAAACGAAACTTCGGTTAAAATCAAAATAAAAAGGAAAATCGTTTGTTCGATTTTCTTTTTTATATTACAATAACTTTGGAAAGCAACATAAATGATTTGATTTTGGAACATGTTTTTTTTATAATTAAAATATAAATGAATGTGATAGGAGAATGTATGGACATAAAGAAAGATGTTATAGGAATTGTGGGAGGAATGGGTTCTTATGCAACGGTAAATATTTTTGAACGAATTTTAAACGCCTTTGACGCACAAAAAGAATGGGACAGGCCTCATATAATAATTGATAACAACTGCACATTGCCTTCACGCTCGCGCGCTTTGTTATATAATGAACAACGAGATACTGTTATAAACGGTCTTGCAAATTCGGTAAAACACTTAATGGATTTTGGTGCAAACATTATATTTTTGGGAAGCAACACTGCACACTTATTTTTAAATGAAATTTACAATCTTGTTCCGCAAAGCAAAAATTATATTGTAAACATAATCGAACAATGTGCCGGCTCTGTGCAAGCAGATGGGGTTTCAAAAGTAATGCTTTTGGGAACTGATGCCACCGTAGATTTGGGAATGTACAAATCCATTTTTGCCGACCATGGTGTTGAAATCGAAACACTTGCGGAAGATTATCAATCAAAAGTAATAAACTTTATTGAGAAAGTAAAGCAAAATTCATATGCAGAAAATGATGTTTTTGAATTTGCAAAATTTTTAAATTCAATTCCAAACAAAAATATTGTTTTGGGTTGCACCGAATTACCTGTATTGTATTTGCAAGCAAAAAAACAAAATATCTCGGTAAATAAAAATGTTTTTGACCCAATAGACAGCGTAATAAAATTTTTAAAAGGAAAAGGTTAGTAAAATGAAAAAAGTTCTTACATTTGGGGTGTTTGATTATTTGCACTATGGACATTTAAAGTTATTTGAGCGTGCTTCAAAGTTCGGCGATTATTTAATTGTTGCGGTTCAAGTTGACGAAGAAATCCATAAAACAAAGCCAAATGCCAAAGTTTTATATAATTTTAAGCAAAGAAGCGAGTTTGTAAACGAAATAAAATTCGTAAACGAGGTCATAGCTTATCATCAAGTTGACGAAGACATAAAAAAGATTGATTTTGATGTTTTTGTGGTAGGTGGAGACCAAAAGCATGGTGGCATTCAGCGTGCTATAAAGTGGTGCAAACAAAATAACAAAGAGGTTGTTCGTTTAAAGCGAACAGAGGGCATTTCGTCCACCATAATAAAAGAAAAAATTTTAAAATGAAAAACATTTTTTAGAACGGAAATTAAAACAAAATTATGTTGTTTCAAATTAAATAAAAAATGCAAGGCTTATTCATGTTTATATGGGTGGCTTTCTGTCAAAAATGCATGAAAAAGATTACAGAAATGTAATGACCGACCATGAAAATTGGATGAAACCAAGCGAACTAGCCGTCATAATTTTATATTTAATGTACTTACCAAAACAAATAGAAATAAGCGAAATAACTATTAACAGAAAAGGAAGGCGAGGTTAATGCGAGAAGATTGCAGAATAATTATCGAAAAATTAAAACTTGATTGTGACAAAAGATTTATTCTCAGAAAAAGTGACAAATCCAAAAAAATTTATATTCCCGATCCAAATGAGGTAGATTCGGTCTATATAATTTCTGCCGAAAAAGAAGAGGATTCTCATGAAGACATGGCGGAGATTTTTGTAAAAACAGACAGCGAATTAAGCGATAATTTGTATTTGGAATATGAAAAGTTTAAAAAGAAAAAAAGCAATAACTCGTTTAAAGATTTTTTAACTTGGGAATACAGTTCATTGACCGTTGCGGGAATCGGTTCATTAAAAGAACCGGAAATGGTTTGTGCGTATGACGATACAAAAATAATGAAAAAAATTATAAATGAATATTTGCTTTTGGGTTACAAGGCCAAAGCGCCAAAAAGTCAAATACTTGGCGGAACTTACGGAAAATAAAATATAGTTATTAAATAATAACTATAATAATTTTTTTTGATGTACAAAATTTTTTTTGAAAATCATTTCAAAAAGTGTCAGGGGTTTGTGACTTTTTAAAAATAAAATGTTATACTGAAAGTGTAATCACAGAGGGGTAGTTAGAAGGGGTAACAAAAATGGCTGATTTATCAAAAGAAATAGCAAATTTTCGTGAAAAAGTTTACAAATATTTTGAAAGCGAACAATTCAAATTATATATAAAAAGCTTAACAAATGACTATTTTATGACCAATTATTTTGAAGTTTTCAAAAATTATTGTCTTGGTGGCAAGTGTTTAAGGGCATATCTTGTAAGCCTCGGCTACAAGCTTGCAGGGGGCGAAGAAGAGCAAAATGTGTTTTTGGCCTCTGTTGCCTATGAAATTTTTGAAACATCGGTTCTTGCACATGACGATATAATTGACCAAAGTGCACTTAGGCGCGGAATTCCTTCAATGTACAAAAGGCTGGGAGATAATAAAGTTGGTGAGGCAAGAGCTATTACCATGGGAGATATAGGCTTTTTTGTATGCTATCACATTTTAAGCAATATGAAGGTTCCAAGCAAAATTATTTATAACACAATGTGTTTGCAAAGTGAGATATTTTTAAAAACTTGTTGCGGTCAAATCAAAGATATCGACCTTGGAACATTAAAAACTTATACCGAGGCAGATGTTATTGATATGTATAAAAACAAAACCGCATATTACACTATTATTGGTCCGCTGCAATTGGGCGCAACTCTTGGCGGTGCAAACAAAAATAAGCTTTTGATGCTTGAAGAAATAGGCTTAAAACTTGGCGTATTATTTCAGGCAAAAGACGATATAATCGGAATTTTCGGAGAAGAAAAAACAACGGGAAAATCAAATAAATCAGACATTGAAGAGGGTAAAAAAACGGTTTTAACGGCACATTTTTCACTAAGTGCACAAAAACATGAGCAAGCTCTGTTTAATAAGTTCTATGGCACAAAAAAGAAGAAATCGGTGCAAATTATAAAAGAACTTTTAACAAATTCGGGTTCGCTCGATTATGCAAACAAAGTTTGTGAAAATAATTACAATGAAGCCGTCAAACTTATTAAAAACAGCACTTTTGATGCAACTAATAAGAAAAAATTGAGTGACTTTGCAAAGTTTATTTTTGATAGACAAAAATAATATTTTATTTAAAAACATCAATAAAAAATCCATGGAAATTTGTCCATGGATTTTTGTTTAAACATTAAAGTTTTTTGAATAGAACAATGAGATATAAATTAAGTTCATAACAATAGGTGTAAAGCTCAAAATGCTTGGAATAATCCACAAAAGGTGATTATAGCTGGCTTGTGCAAAACTATAAAAACCAAGTTGCAAATTAACACAATATGTTATTAAAAGCAACTGAACAGTAACTATAATTGCAATAAATATCGTTACGCCCGGCGAATATTTTGCGGGGATTTTTTTGTAAGGATTTGCCATAAATCTTGCTATGTTAAATATTGCCCAAACTGCAAAAGGAATAAATGCATAAGCAAAATAAACAAAGCTGAATCCTGACATTTGAGCGTAAGAGGTGTTGTTCATAATAATATAAACCGCAGATAAAATAAACATATATCCAAACAAAAGTATCAAACTTGCAATAAGATTGATTTTGTTAACCAAAAGATAACTTTTTGTTTCTTCATGTTCGCTATATTTTTTAAACTCTTTTACCTTAATGCCTTGCAGCTCAAATTCTTCTTTTAGGGCATTGATGTCTTTTGCTTTTTTAAGACTTTCGGTTTCAGGCTCATTTTGAACAACAGTTTCCGTTTTTTGTTCAATTGTAGGAACAAAAAATTGATGGTTGTCGTTTTCGGAAAACATATTTGCTTGGCTATAAGTATCTGCATTTTGCGAAATAATGTTATCAAAAGCAGAGAAATCGGTTAATGTTTCAGGTTCTTCTTGAATAGTGTCATACTCGTATTCGTCGGAAACCTCGTCATCATTTTGTTCGTTTTGATAATAATTATCTTCTTGGCTTGAAAAAGTTTCCGACTGCGTAAAATTTTCGATTTCTTTGTCTACCTCATGTGGCTCATACTCAGAGCTGTCTTCGCTAACAAAGAAAGAACTTCGGCTGTTATCTTTAAGTTCGTCTAGTTCGTCAAAAAAGTCGTCTTGAACAGAACTTGCATTTTCAGTAATTTCGGTTTCATAATCGTTAAGTTCAGTTTCTTCCTCAAAATTTTCTTCTTCAACATACGAATTTTGAGAATTTTCATAATTGTTGCTTTCAAGAATATCCGAAAATTCTTCGGTGTTATCGGCAATTGTTTCAAATTCTTCGGCTTGTTCAATTTCTTCGTTTTCAAAGCTTTCTTCTTCAAATGTTTCTTCGTCTGAATCTTCTTCCTGTGTTTCCGAAACAAACTCACTTGGCTTAGGAATATCATAGTCAAATTCGTCTTTTTGGGTTGTTTCACCACTTGAATCAAAGTTTTGAAGTTCACGGGCAGCCTTAGAAAATTCGTTAACCTTGTTTTCAAAGTCGTCAATATCACTGTTTTGGTTGTCGTCCAAAAGATTTTGCTGAACTGCAACAAGGTTGTCTAAATCATGGTCTTCGTCAATGTATTCGTCTTCAAGATTTTCTTGTTCATTATCTTCCGCTATATCAAAATTTTCTTCGTCAGCTTGTTCGTAATTGTTTTCGTTATCAGTTTCGATATCTTCCTCAATTTCAGATAACTCGCTGTTGTCCTCGTCGTTTTCGTCAATATTTATTGAGTTATAATAATCAAAGTTATTGTCGGAAGTTTCGACTTCTTCTTCACTTTCTTCATTAATGTTAAGGTGCTTTATGTAAGAATTTTTGTCACCGCGATAAGTGTTAACTTCTTCGTCGTCATGAAAGCGTAATCTTGATAACAAATTCTTTTCGTGTTCGCTTAAAAGATAATCGTTAACAGACAGTGTTTCGCCCGACTCTTCGATGTTATCTTCTTCATTTTCTTCGGAATCAGAAGAAATGTAAACAGGGGAGTTATCTTCTTCGTCTTCAATTTCGTCGTTATCTTCGATATTTTCTTCGTCTTCGTCGCCAATCAAATTGTTATATTCATTAATTCCAAGGTCGTCAGTTTCGTCGGACAAGTTTTGGTTTTCGCCTTCGTTGCTATTGGTTGTGACGGAAGAATTGCCATCATATTGTTTAAGAGCTTCCGAAATTTTTTGCTCGTCATAATTAAAGGTTTTGCCCTCTATAATTTTATCATAATCGTCTTTTTTAACGAGCCTGTATTCGTCGTCGTCAAAATTGCTCAAAAGGTTGTCAATAATAAATTTTGACTTTGACCATTCTTCTTGCTTTTGTTTAAAAAAGTCACGACCTTTTTCGGTAAGTTTATAATAATGCCTTTTTCCACCTATGTCGCTGTCTAGCCAATATGAAGAAATAAGCTCTTGATTTTCAAGACGCTTCAAACAGCTGTAAAGTGTGGGTTGTTTAAGTTCGTAAGTTCCATTGCTTCTTGCCTCAACCTCTTTTATGATGTCAAGACCATACTTATCACCATCAAGCATGGTTTTTAAGATAATAGTATCAATGTTTCCACGAATCAAATCGCTATCGATATTTTTAACCATTATTGTTCCTCTAACTTATTTTGGGTAAAAGTTTATAATATTAATTACTATAATAATACTATTATATATTTGTTAAGTCAATTGATTTTGTAAGTATCACAA
>CAQFKO010000030.1 GCA_948787875.1 uncultured Eubacteriales bacterium | reverse complement strand
ATATCTTCCGCTTGTTGAATTGAATGAATACTCTACATTATCTTTATAGTAATAGTGAGTAATGCTATCTAACATTCCTGTTATTACCCAACCGACAAAATCATATCCCGCCCTAATCGGACTTGGAACATAAAATGATTGAGTGTATCCGATGCCAGAAACTATTGTTTCATTGGCAGGAAATCTTCCAACAGTTGAAGCACCGTCACTGTTTAGCAAATATTCAATATTATAGATTTGCGGAACCCACCTTACATAAACTGTTGAGTCTGATGTTGCAAAAGTTGTATTATTTACAAAATTTCCATTTTCATCAACAACCTTTACTCCTCCACCATTGATATTTGTATATATTCCAGCAAATTGATAGCCGAACTTTGTGGGTTGTGATATTGATGTTAAAGAAACCTCTTTTCCATAGGTTAAAACAAAACTTGTTGTTCCACCACTGCCACCTTGATTGTCTATTAAAATATTAAATTTAAAATAGAAATCCCCCATAGAAATTGCAGTATTGTTTCCTGCTGCATCATACGCATATAAATGATTTGTATATGGTCCATATTCATTATTATGAGTTGATACAGCAACATAATATCGGAAATTATAAGTTCTTCCATCAATTTCCCAACTATTTTTATATTCACCAAGTGCATTATTTGCCCAATCAGACATCAAGTCATCTTGTCCATTCAAAACCGTCCATGATGGGAATGCCACTTTTGTTACCGCAACATTATCCGTTACATCAACATAAATATAATATCCGCTATTTCCGTCTTGTACAAAGGTATATCTATTTACATCTGGGGGCTTATTATCAATCCAATGAGCAAAAATTGTTGTGTCATTTATAAACAAAGACGGACTTGCAACAACTGTACCCGACGAATTTATAACTTGTGTTCCCGCTCCAAGTGGATCGGTATAGAAGCCCGCAAATCGATAGCCACCCGTTCTTGTAGGAATAGTAATTGAAGTTGGCGACCAACTTGTGTTATATGTTTCTTTTATAGAACCATAAGTTGACCCCATGCTATTCAATGTAATAGTATAATTATTTGGAGTCCATTGAGCAGAAAAAGTAACAGTTTCTCCATCTGTTGAAGCAAGGTTTTTAAATGAAGTATTCTTAGTTATATAGTCAGTCGTGCCACCCGTTATAACCCAGCTCGCAAAAGCGTATCCCGTTCTTGATGGATGTGTAACCCTAAAATATTGACTACACTGCGCATCAACAGAATAAGAAGATAGTCCTTTTATTTTAACTTGTAATGAATCATAATTACTTGATTGAGATACGTCTTTTCTGTATTTAACATATATAGAATGAGTTCCAGCTCGTTCCACAGTGTATGTTAAAGTTTGTACCTCATGGGAAGATAATCCCTTATATGATTTATAAACATTAGAAGTATCAGCAGCACTTGAAAAAAGAAGCGTAGAATCTAAATTACTGAACAATGCAAAGTCATAATTTGATTCTGCATAATTTATCAAATCAAATGATATAACTTGATTTGATGCAGTTGTATTAAAAGTAAATTTCATTAACGCGTAAGAGCTATTCACACCAAAATTTTGACTTTCATAATAGCCTGCCGAATTACGCATAAATCCGTAATTTCCTGAATTATACGTTTGTGAAGTTGGCTGAGTTCCACCGCTTACCCCACCATAAAGATTATAAGAAATATTATAAGTAGCAGGTCTCCAACATGCCTCAAAGCGAACAACTCCGTCAGTAATTCTCAAATTTTTAAAACTTGTTGCTTTTATATCAGTAAGCGTATTCGCAGTTGTTGTTGAAGAACCATAAGTATGAGTTGAGTTGTCCATTCCAATTATTCGCCAACCTGTAAAAACATAACCTGTTCTAGTTTTTGGAAATTCAATTTTTATATTTTCATTATATTCAGCGGTCAATTGATACATATTTAAATTTGAAACATCGACACTAAATTCAATGCTATATGTATTAATTATCCAATTGGCATAGGCGCTTGCGTTATCTGATATTGCCGTTTTGCTGGCAACCACAGTTCCAGAGCTATTAACAATTTTGGTTCCGCCTCCACCTGCGGAGGTGTAAAAACCATCAAAGGTATAACCTGTTTTGGTAGGAACACTTACTGATGTTTTTGACCAGCTTGTGTTATAAGTTAAAGTAAGAGTATCATATGTATTTCCGTCATTATAAAGCGTTAAAGTTAATTGTCTTGGTGTCCAATAAGCATATATAGTTGAATCACTTGAAAAAAATGTATTACCCACAACAATAGAGCCGTTGCTATCAATAATTTTTGTTCCTGCACCGTTTCTTGATGTAAAATAACCATTAAAATTATAACCTGTTTTTGTTGGGACTGATACTGCCGTCGGCGACCAAGATGTATTATATTGTTGAGTTATATATTGTTGATGTAACTCATCGCTAGATAATGATATGCGATAAGAGGCATATTTCCAATTTGCTTTTATAGTTATAAGGCTGACACTTGTTGGCAAAAGTCCAAAATAAAAGGAATTTGCAGCAGTTAGCGAAGAATTTGTTGTTGAATTTGAGCCATAAACACTACCACTATATCGGCTGTAATATGTAGTACCCGTTAATCCCGATAATTCATAACTAGCCAACTCATGATATTGTTTTCCCCAATCAGTTTTTAATGAAGAAATATATAAAGATGGTGATTGTCCATCAGTTTGGGCACAAAATTCCCTTATTCTAAACTTAATTGAATCATCACCTTGGCTTTGCGAAAAATCTTTTAAATATTTTATATAAATATAATGACGCGCTGTTGTTGTAATATTATACGTATATGTTTGCGGGCTAGTTAAATTAACTCCTTTAAAACTTTTTGCATACGAGGAATCCGCAGTGCTTGAAGAAGACAAAGAAGAATCCAAATTTGATAATATTGCATAATCGTAATTATATTCAGAAGTTCCAAAACACTCAACAGTTATAGATGTTCCGGCACGACCATAAAAATCTATTCTACAAAGAGAGTAGGAACTATTTACACCATTATTTGTGCTTTGATAATAACCATTGCTATTAAGTTGAAATGGATAACTTCCATAGCTGGTAATATTGGTCATATAGTTAATCTTATTATAACTTCCGCCATTGGTATCAAATTTTACAGGCACAAATGATATTGAAGTAGTAACAGTTCTGAAAACTATTGCTATACTAGTAGGTATTGAAATACCCCCTTCAACCATACAGTTAAAACTATCACTAGCATAAGCATTAGATGTAAGCGATGTGCTTGTGGTATAACACATAGATGCAAAATGATTGCCGGGTGAATAATTTTGATAATGATACAAAAAATAAAAGCCTATAAACTGAAACCCTTCTTTTACATTACTAACTGCTACACTTATTTTTGATTTTGAAGAAGAATATGAATAAGTCTGCTCAGAATCATAAACATAGTTTATTGAATCGCTGTCAAACTGAACTGTTATTGTTGCAAATCTGTTAGCAGAATCTTGCGCGTAATTTGACAAGTTATAATCAGCATTATTTTCATAACCAAATAAACCCACCGCATCAAAGTAAAAGCCAGACCCCTTCATTTGAAGGTAATCGGCATTTGAACCTGTTGCCAAATATACTTCAAGTGAATATGAATAAGGTGCAGAATAAGTGCTGATTTTATGATTGTTTTTAACATTAAAAAAGTTTTCTGAAACCTTGCCCTGTGTGCTAAGCAAATAAGAATCTTCTATTGTTGTTTGTCCAAAAGTTACAACAGCGTTTTTATCGAAAATCAAATAAGTTTGTTTATCAAAAGAATTTCCCTCTTGGTCAAGCTTTGAAAGGCTGAAAATATATCCGTTTTCACCCTCGGACAAACTGATTTCCACTGACGATTCCACAACATTTCCATCAATATCAGACATTGTCCATGATTTAATATTTTCATTATTGTTATAGCTAAAATAATATCCGCCTACAAAATAATCTGAACTAATTGTTAGCAACGAATTATTTTTGGTATTAAGACAAAAGTCTTCCCCATTCTTCTTGCAAAAATATAACCCGTTATTATATTCTTCAACAGAATCAAAATAAAGTTTTTGATTTAAGTTTCCATTTTTATTTATAACAAAAACATTATGCCCATCACTGTTTTTCACATCGCTAACAATAACAAAACTATCGGCAGAAAAAGTTTTTGTTACAAACTCAATATTTGCACTTTCGTCTTCAATCAAATCAAAAAATCCAAAAGTTTGCTCCAATTCTGCCTTTGCACCATTGGTTTTGAAAGTTCCGCAAGTTGTTACAATGTTTCCGTTATCATAATTTAGAACCCTGTCAGAACCGCTTGTTGCCAAAAATGAAACAAGCGGAGTTAATTCCGAATTAAAATAAACAACCTTTCCAAACTCCGATAAAACATTATCAGAAGTCTTTTGCTCAAAAATGCTGAAATACTTTTCACCAACACAATTAACAGTTGCCTTTGCATAGCCTGCATCTAGTGAAAGTCTTGATACTATTCCATTGCTATAATTTAAAATTTCATAATTGTAGTTATAAAATTTTGTTGAAGAGTTTGAATTGTTTACCGACAAATTGTTTTTATTATTTTCGGCAATCTCAGTAGCCGTTTCAATAACAAGTCCAACATTAGTTGCCACTAAATTGTAAGACTTTCCTATTTCTTTGTTTAAAACTTTTACATTATTTTTTGCATTTACAAAATATACACAAACAACTGAGGTATGATAGTCAACATAAAAACCGTTGTTTTGATTTTCAAAGCCCAACTCGGATTTTGACAATTCTGCAAAACGATAAACTTTTAAATTGCCAACAACCAGCTCAGAAACAAAATTAGGAAGAGTTTGAGTTTCAGACAAATTGGTTTGTGGATTTAAGCAAACAGCATCAATCCAAACAATTTCATTGTCTTGGTTTTCATTTTTTGTGTAAGTAACAAATGCGAAGTTGCCTTTTAGTTCAACAGAAACATTGTCAAAAGTTTGAGGCTCGCCATTATCGTCAAATTGAACAACATATTTGTTATCAACAATTTCAACAACCAAGCTATAAATCGGACTGTTGTTACTGTCTGTATTCAAAGTTTTTAAACTTGCAATTTCAAAAACTTTTTGCCTTTTTAAAAAACCAAGTTCACTTACTGTTCTTTCATATTCATAAAGATAATTGTTTTGGTCAATCGCTGTAAAATTAAACAGCTCATTGCTCATTGCATTTCCGTCAACAGGAACTTTTGACGAAAGAGTAAAATAATTATATTTTTCTTCAAGCGAAGTTGCTTGCAAATTTTTTGGTGAATAATAAATTACATTTAAATTTGAGTTGTCGCTGTTTTTAACAACAATATAATTTTCTTTAATCTCTTTGGTTAAGGCAAAATCAAAACCACTGTTTTGAATAATTTCTTCAAAGTCATTTTCCTTTAAAATGTAAGCTTGCTTGTTGCTACTATTTAGATAATCAAATAGTTCTCCCCTTTTTTGCATAAATGCCAAAGCATCTTTGTTTCCGCCGGAAGAATTTGGCTTGATTCCAAACACACAGCCCAAAACAATGGCAAGTGCACAAAGCACAGCCACCACAGAAATAATTATAACTTTAACCGATTTCTTTAACTCTTTCATTTAACAAATTCCCTTTCTTTTGTTTTTGAACAACTAGCAAAGCAAATACAAATTAATAAAATATATTTATAAATATATATAATACTTAGTATACCAAACTAGTTAATTTTTTACAAATAAAAAAAGGTGAAATTTCACCTCATTTTTTAAAATTTAATCTGCCGCAATTTTCGCACTCAACTAAGCCATATTTGTTTTTAGCCATATCGGTTAGCTTTGAAGCAGAAATTTCCATTCTGCAACCACCGCATTTATTTGAATTAAGTTGAACAAAAATCGGAAACAAGTGGCTTTCGCGTTTTTGCTTATATATCGCCATTAGCTCATTTTGAACGCCCTTTACCTTTTCATTTAATTTGGCTTTAAGCTGAGCAATTTGTGGTTCTTTTTCAGCTTTAAGTTTTGAATAAGCTGCAATATATTTGTCTAACTTTTGTCTGTCTGATTTTGATTTTAGAATAATGTTTTCATACTCTTTTATTATTTGTTGAACTTGATTATAAATTGTTGCAATTTCTTTTTCAAGCGAAGAAGAAATTGCAATAAAATCTTTGTAAGCCTTTTCATAAACTGCCACATTTTCTTCGTTTGCGTTTTCCAATTGTTTTTCAAGTTCAGCCAATTTTGCTTTAAATTCCGAATACTTTTTACTAGCAGTCAAATAAGCCTCATTAGCTGATTTTGCATTATTTTCAAGGGTTAAAAGTCTTGAATGCTGATTCTTCATAACCTGCTGAATTTCAAGTGCCCTTTCTCTGTCCGAAGATTTTGCCAAATCATTTTCTGCCGAAAATAATTCCCCGTCTATGCTTTGATATTCCAATATTTTATCTAACATAAGTCCTCCTAAATTTAATTTTCAATATTTTTAGTTTTTAATAATTTTGCAATAATTTTCTTTAATTTGCGTTTTTGACGCAGAATTTCGTCATTTTTGAAGCGATTTTGCGATAAATTTTCAATAAAGCTTAATGAATTTTGTTTTTCAAGAAGAAAAGAAACAAAATCTTTATCACTCAAATTCACAAATTTTCCAAGCCACAAATTGCGAACATTTGCTCTTGTTTTTTGTTTTGTTTGCGTGTCAATGCAAACAATCGGATAAAACTGTTTTCCGTCTTGAACGATTTTATCGTCTAAAATTTTATATTTGTTTTTATACAAAAACTCTCTTAGTTCAACTATGTTTTGAGCAGGTTGCAAAACAAAATATCTGCACTTAACATTATTGTTTTCAGCACAAATTTTATTTTGCCCGTTTAACATTTTCATTATTTCAAAGCCGCCTATACCCGCAATAACAGCAATATCGGCAAAGTCAATCGCTTCTAAACCATTGCCTATTTTTGGCTCAATTTTATCCAAATGTTTTTGTGATTTTAAAGCAATCAATTTGCTTAAACTTTTTTCACTTATATCAGTTGCAAAAACTTTTTCTACACTTTCAAATGTACAAACCTTTTCTGCCAAATAGCCATGGTCGGTTGCAATATCCGCAACTATAACTTTTTTATCAATCAGTTTTATAACTTCAAAAACCGAGTCCGCAAGTCTTTCAATTCTTTTTTCTGTTTTCATTTTTATTTATTGTCCACATCAACATAATCTCTAAGCTTTTTGCTTCTAGATGGCTGTCTTAATTTTTTAAGTGCCTTAGCTTCGATTTGACGAATTCTTTCTCTTGTTACACTGAACTCTTTGCCCACATCTTCAAGTGTTCTTGTATGTCCGTCCTCAATTCCATATCTAAGCATAATAACTTTTTGTTCTCTTGGAGTAAGCGTTGCAAGCACTTCCAAAAGTTGCTCTTTTAGCATCATGATTGAAGCAGAGTCCGCAGGAGAAACTGCATTTTCGTCTTGAATAAATGTTCCGAGCGTTGAATCTTCTTCTTCACCAACAGGAGTATCAAGCGAAACTGTGTCTTGCGAAATCTTCTGAATTTCGATAACCTTTTCAACAGGTATTCCCATTTTTTTAGAAATTTCTTCTACCGAAGGTTCTCTTCCAAGCTCTTGAAACAAATCGCGTGTAACTTTTTTTTGCTTGTTTATAGTTTCAAACATATGAACAGGAATTCTTATGGTTCTTGCTTGGTCAGCAATTGCACGAGTTATACTTTGTCTTATCCACCATGTTGAATATGTAGAAAACTTAAAGCCTTTTGTGTAATCAAATTTTTCAACCGCTTTCATAAGTCCGAAGTTTCCTTCTTGAATAAGATCCAAAAATAACATTCCTCTTCCGACATATTTTTTTGCTATTGAAACAACAAGTCTTAAATTTGATTCAGATAATTGTCTTTTTGCTTCCTCATCTCCATCTGCCATTCTTTTAGCTAATTCTACTTCTTGTTCTTGATTTAAAAGCGGAACTTTTCCAATATCTTTAAGATACATTTTAACCGGGTCGTCAACATAAACTTGACTCATCAGTTTTTCCATTTCCTCATCATCATCGGGAACTTCAACATCTTCATTGATTTTTATTCCGGAATCAGTAATCTTTTTAAGCACTTCATCGATTTCATCTGGGTTGAGATATGCAAACTTTTCAGTAACCATATCCATTGAAATTTCGCCTTTCTTTTTGCCAAGTTCAATCATTTTTTCAACTTCAAAATCTATCTTCTCTTTTCTGTTCATAAGTCGTCCACCCTCTTATATTTTAATTTATTTGCTATATCTTTAATCTGTTCTGCCAAGCTCTGTCTTTTTATATTATCGACTTCACCTGCATATTCATCTAAAAGTTCTTTTTGCTTTATTTCCAAATAATTTTTATAAACAATTCTTACACAATCGTCATAGTATTTTTTTTCATTTTGTTCGTCTTCGGCAGACTCAGCACTGTAATTAATTATATCAACAATAACAGGCTGATTATCTTCTGCAAAATCATTATATAATTCTTCAATAATGTTAACAGAATTTTTTTCAATCTTACTCATTATAAGTTTATATATTTCTCTGCGCTTTCCCGAAAACAAATAAGTTACATCTGTTTTAAAATGCGCATAAGGTTTTCTGTGAATAAGTGAGCAAAGTATATATTTTTCCGCTTTAACAACTACGGGGCTCACATTATCCAATTCTGCCGATTCATCTTTAATTTCAACCTTCTTTACTGCTGTCAATTTTCTTTCAATATCAGTTGCAACCGATTTTCCACTAAGTTTTTTATCTAATTCTCTTTTAATAAAGTCCAAATTAGTAGAAGCAGTTTCACTGACTATTGAAGCATAAAGTTCTCTTTCAACATTATTTAATGACGCCAAAACAGTAATTGCTTCATTTAAATATTTTACTCTTCCGTCAACATTTTGCAAGTCATATTTAGATTTAACAAATGCCAGCTTAAATTCTATAAGTGGCAACGCCTCATCTAAAAGTTTTTGATACCCTTCTTTTCCATAATTTTTAATTACATCATCAGGGTCAAATTTATCAGGCAATTGAACAACCATAACATCAAGGCCATTTTCTTTAAGAATATCCAATCCTCTTATTGTGGCATTCTGTCCCGCAGAGTCGCCATCATAGCAAATATAAACTTTATCCGCAAAACGTTTTATCATTTTTGCTTGGCTTTGAGTAAGCGAAGTGCCCATGCTCGCAACCGTCATTGTGTAGCCCACTTTGTGAAGCGCAATAACATCCATATAACCTTCAACAACAATCACATAAGGTATTGGACCGTTCAATCTTTGCTTTTTTAAATAATTTATTGCATAAAGCGTGTTTCTTTTATTAAAAAGTTCGGTTTCTGCGGTATTTAAATATTTTGCAAAATTCGGCTGTGATTCAAGAATTCTTCCACCGAATGCTATAACATTGCCATAAATATCTATAATCGGAAAAATAAGTCTGTTTGCCAAAGGGTCATAATCTTTGCCATCTTTTTGCTTTATTACACCAGCAGCAAGCATCTCTTCCGATGTGTAACCTTTTGACTTTAAAAAATTCACCAAGTCATTATAGCCTTCTGCATAACCAATTGCAAAACGCTTTGTAACACCACCGTCAAGCTGTCTTTGTTGCATATAAATATTTGCCGCTTTTGCCGTATATTTAGACAAATTTTCATGATAATGAGTTGCCGTATCTTTCATTAAAGCAATAAGTCTGTCTTTTCTCTTCTTCGCCGCAGCAATATTTACACCACCATTACCAAAGTTTTCAAGAGAGTCAGGAATTTCTATATTTGCCCAACCCGCCAAAATCTTCATTGCTTCAATATAAGTTTGTGATTCAATTTGCATAACAAATTTAATTACATCGCCGCCAATGTGGCAACCATAACAATAAAAAAATCCGTCATAGTCATTGATACAAAGCGACGCGGTTTTCTCTCCATGAAACGGACATTTACACCAATAATATCTGCCTCGTCTTTCTATTGGAACATATTTAGAGGCAACAGAAACTATGTCATTTTTTTGTTTAATTTCACGCTTAAAATCTTCAAAGGCTTCTTTTTCCAAGTTAGCTTGCTACCTCCTATACATATTATTTACAAAAAATGCATATAATAATTATTTCGATTTTTTTTATAAAAATCCTTTGTATAATATAAATTATTTTTACGCTAAAAATATTGACAACAATTTCTTGCAAATTTTTACTAATTTATATAAAATAACTTAATAAAAAGAGCAAGGTTATTGCTCTTTTATATTTGTTATAATTTTAAACTTGTCCCACTATTGACGAAGAAATATCAGTTATATTAACCGCTTCACCTTTAACTATATTAATAGTATAATAATAAGACTTGTCGCCGTCAACAATTTTCACAAAATACTTTGCGGTTAATGAACTGTCAAAATTAAAATTGAATTCAATTGTTTCGCCCAAAATAGTATATTCTTCATTTCCAATATCATATTTAACATAAATTCTGCTATTCCAATCGTCGTTAAGCGGAAGATTATAGTTTTCTGATTCCGTTAAAATTGTTGTTTTGGTATTTAAAAATGCTTCGGTTTCAAATGTTATTTCGGAAGAAATATAAACAAATTCCAAAATTGAGTTATTTGCAAAAGCACTTTGCTTGATTGTTGTAACGGTGTTAGGAACTTTATAAATGGTACTTAAATTTGCATTTGGATAAGCATAAATAGAAACTTTTTTTCCGCC
This sequence comes from uncultured Eubacteriales bacterium, assembly GCA_948787875.1. Lineage (GTDB taxonomy): Bacteria > Bacillota > Clostridia > Christensenellales > UBA1242 > RGIG1681. The sequence goes on along the minus strand of CAQFKO010000030.1, from coordinate 5,465 downwards.
GGCAAGTTCATATAAAACACCATCTTCTGCCAAGTAGTTTAAGTTTTCACCATCAATTTCAAAGGCTGAAATATTTGCAAACCCAAAGCAAGCCTTGCCAAGTATTTCAATGGAAGCAGGAAGAATAAATGTATTAATATTTCCCGTTCTGTAAAATGCATAGTTAGCAATAGTAGATAATTGCTTGCAATTATTTAAGTTTAATTTAGATAAATTTTCACATTCATAAAAAGCTTTCTGCCAGATAGTTGTTAATTCGGAGTTTTCTTCAAACTCAATCTCATAAAGATTTTTGCAACCTAAAAACGCATTGCTTCCAATACTTACAAGTGTTTTTGGCAAAACAACCTTTCTAACAGAACTATTGTTTGCAAAAACATCTTTGGCAATAGATGTCGCTCCGGCAAAATCTTCTACTGTCAAAATCTCAGGCAAGCCATGAGGAGCAAGCAAAACTACCCCATTTCTAATCAAAAGTTTATCATTTTGTTTATAAAACATTGTGTCTTCAAAAGCATTGGCATTAAAAGTGTCACCTACAATATTTTGAGAAAATGTTATATTTAATAAATTTTCACAGCCAGCAAAAGCATATTGTTGAACTTCTGTTACCGAGTCAGCCATAATAAACGATTTAAGCCCAACACAATCTGCAAAATATCTTTGATAAATTACAAAAATCGAATCGCCTTCAAGAGTAATTTTTTCAATATTGTTAGTTGAATTTCCAAAAATTTCGCTTAGTCTTTGTTGATTTGAGTTAAACAATTTTCCAAGAATTAAATCAACTTTACCATAAATATTTCCGAAAACATTAAACCCAATATTATCTAATTTGTCAGACAAAACAATTTTTGATAATGAATTACAATTATAAAATGCTTCACTCTCAATAGCTTGTACATTTGCAATAAAATCAATATTTTTTAAGCTTAAACAATTTTTAAAAGCTGATGCTTGAATATTTGTAATAAATTCAGAAAATTTTACATCAGCCAGCTTTTCACAGTTTTGAAATAAATATTCGGAAATCATAAAGTAATTTGAAGGAGCTTTTGAAAAATCAACTCTTGTAAACTCTTTGCAATTTTCAAAAGCATTAGTTCCAATTGAATATAAATCTTCGGAAAAAACCGCTTCAAACAATTTTGAGCCAGAAAATGCGAAATTTCCAATAGTTTTTATGCCCGAAAAATCAAACTTCTCAATTGAAGAATTTTGAAATGTTCTTTCACCAATATCAATATTGTTTCCCAAAACAATAACTTCTTTTATCGAAGAAAAACTATTTCCCTGTGCTGATATTGAAGATACTTCATAACTAACATTATCTTTTATATAAGTCTTCGGAATAACAACTGTGTTCCTAGTTCCCAAATAACCCACCACACTTGCAAAGTTATTTTGAGAATCTGTTTCAAATTGCAAACCGTCAGTATAATAAGTGTCAAGAATATCTTCCTTCCAAGTTGCATAAATGCTTATTGTTTGGTCTTTTGTTCCTTTGATAGATGCGGCTTCAATTTTTTGATTATTTGAAAGATAATACCAACCTTCAAAATACTTATCTAAATTTGAACCTGTGAATATAGGCAAATTAAAACTTGTATCTGTGTTTGAAGTGATTTCTTTGTTTGTCAAAATTCCTTCAAGCTTTTCCGGCAATGCATAATCTATTATAACCTTATAGGTATCTTTTACCGGAATTTCACCTCCCGGATCAGATGGTTGTTGCGTTGTAGGAGGCTTAGAATCTCCATCATTATTTCCACAAGCAGAAAAAACAAACATCATTGGCAAAATTAACAAAATTGTCAAAAACAGATTCCTTAATTTTTTCTTCATATTTCCTCCTAAATTATCTTAAAAATATTTTCCGATAATTTATACTCAATAAATTTTTTATTCAAGTTATCAAACATAGTGCCACTTATATTTTTCTTTTCGTCATAAAGTGCATCAAATTCCACATAACTAAGCCCACATTCAACAAATTTTGCATTTATAACCATTTTCATAAATGCTTCTCTTGGCACAATATTTGTATTGCCAATTTTAATTTTATAATCTGAAAAATATTTAAGATCTGCATTTTCCGAAAAATCAAAATGGCAAATCATACAAGTATTCCAAACAACATCATTCATGTCTTCGCTTACAAATATAATTGGATTTAAACTTGTTGAAGGTTTTCCGTAATAAAGCGTCATTAAATCATTTTCAACATCAATTTCAAATCCAAACAAAGAAAGATTTTTTCCATTTTGGTCAGTCTTTAAAACTTTTAATCGAATCACACTGACTTGATTTTCTTTTAAAACAGAATCCAATACAAATATTTTAATCTCCCCTTGCTTATCAAAGCCATCTTCAATAATTGTAAATGAAATTTTTGAATCTATATTATTAACGGAAATTTTTGAAAACTGTTTAAAATTTGAAGAATTTTTAGCGGAATATAATTTTTCTGTTTTAAACTGCGACTGCTCATAAGCTTTTAGCATAGTTTCAAACAATAAACCAATATTTAGAATCTCTTCCATTTCTGCCGGAATATTAAACGAAGAATGAAAATCCGATTCTGTTAAATAAGAAAAACTATTAATTTTTACAATATCACCGTTCAAAATTTGAAGTGATTGTTTTAAAATATTTTTTACATCAGTGTCAGTCAATAAATCTGATTCGGAAGAAGGAGGCAAATTTGGCGAATTTGGGTCAATTGGTTCAGTTTTTCCGCAGCCGACAAAAAACAGCATAACCGAAAACGCAACCATAGCCATAAAAAACTTTTTTAGTTTACTCATTACAACCCTTAATCTCCCAAAATATTTAATAAACTTACATATTAATTATAAAATTATATGTAAATTAATGTCAAATCTTTATGGTCAAATCTTAAAATATCTACATTTATTTTCAGCAAAACAAACTAGTTTTATGTAATAAAAAAGACCTGAAATTTTCAGGTCTTACTTTTATTCAACTGTAACGCTTTTTGCAAGGTTTCGAGGCTTATCAACATCAAGCCCACGCAAAACGCTCATATAATAACTCATAATTTGCAAAGGTATAACTGCAACACTTGCCGAAAAATAAGGATTGATTTTTGGAATATTAATAACATAATCGCAAGATTTTGCTGCACCGATACCGTTTGTTGCAACAGCCAAAAGCCTTGCACCACGACTTTTTGTTTCTTGCATATTGCTTAACGTTTTTTCAATCAAAGACTTTTGAGTAAGCAGTCCAATAACCAAAGTTCCATCTTCAATCAAACTTATTGTGCCATGTTTAAGTTCACCCGCCGCATAAGCTTCTGTATGAACATAGCTAACCTCTTTCATTTTAAGGCTTCCTTCAAGGCTAATTGCATAATCAATTCCTCTTCCAATCATAAACACGTCGTCTACATTAGAAAACATTGAAGCCAAGTGCTTTATATCTTCTTGGGTATTTACAACTTCGTCAACTTTTTCAGGAATAGCATTAATTTCTTCAATAAGGTTTTTATATTCCTTATCGTCAATCACATCTCTTTCTTTTGCAAATTGAACAGCCAGCAAATATCCCGCAACAAGCTGAGCACTATAAGCCTTTGTGGTCGCAACGGCAATTTCCGGACCGGCTAAGGTATACAAAACATATTCAGAAGCCCTTGCGATTGAAGAGCCTACAACATTAACAATAGAAAGCGTATCAACATTATGTTTTTTTGCTTCTTTAAGCGCTGCAAGAGTGTCCGCAGTTTCGCCTGATTGACTTATTAAAATAACCAATGTCTTTTCTGTTAAAAGTGGACTTCTGTACCTAAATTCCGAAGCAAAATCAACTTGAACAGGGATTTTTGCAATACTCTCAAAAACATATTTTAAAGTTACGCCCACATGATATGCCGAACCGCAACCAACTATAAAAATTTGATTATAATTCTTTATTTTTTCCGCATCAATGCCAACTTTTTCCAAATTTATTTTGCCATCTTCCACAATAGAATTAATGGTTTTTTTAATAGCTTCCGGCTGTTCGTGGATTTCTTTCATCATAAAATGTTCAAATCCATTTTTTTCAGCGGCAGTTTCGTCCATAGTAATATGAACAAGCTCTTTTTCAATAACCTCTTCGTCAGAGTTAAAAAATTCCGCCTTTCCTGCTGTTATTTTTGCAAGCTCCATATTATCAATGTAATAAACATCTCTGGTATATTTAAGCATTGCAGGAACATCAGAAGCAATAAATGTTTCTCCGTCGGCAATACCGATAATCATTGGACTATCTTTTCTTACTGCATAAATTTCATTAGGACAGTCCTTATACATTACAGCAATAGCATAAGAGCCACGAACTCTAAGCATAAATTTTTTTATTGCGTCTAATGGGTCGTTTTCAATTTCTTTGTAGTAATAATCTATCAAATTGGCAACAACTTCTGTATCTGTTTGGGAATAAAATTTATAGCCTTTTTCAATAAGCTTTTCTTTTATTTCCGCATAGTTTTCAATAATACCGTTATGAACAACAACTACCGAATCTTTTTCGCTGTAATGAGGGTGTGCATTTTTTTCACTAGGCTCGCCATGTGTTGCCCATCTTGTGTGACCAATTCCACAACTGCCTTCTAAATCTTCACCGTTATTGGTTTTTTCTATTAAATTTTTTAACTTACCTTTTGTTCTAACAATATTAATATTGCCATCATCATTTCTAACCGCAATACCGGCAGAATCATAACCTCTATATTCTAGTTTAGATAGCCCTTCAAGCAAAATTTTGCTTGCTTGTTTGCCCCCAACATAGCCAACTATGCCACACATAGTCATGCCTCCTTAATTTTAAATTAAATAATTTTTGCTTTTTAATAAATCAACAATTTTATTTGCCAAAGTGTTGCACTTTTCTTCACTATCTGCCTCAACCATAACTCTGACAATCGGTTCGGTTCCCGAAGCTCTAACAAGCACTCTTCCATCATCAGAAAGTTCTGCCTCAGCTTCTTTTATTGCATTAATAATATCCTCATCTTCCATAACCAAATTTTTATCAGTAACTTTTGCGTTTATCAAAACCTGAGGATATTTTTTAAACCCTTCCATAAGTTTGCTTAAAGTGGTTTTTTCTTCCATCATGGCTTCCATAACTTTTAAGCTGGTAAGAATTCCGTCTCCCGTTGAAGCATATTTGGAAAAGATAATATGCCCTGATTGTTCTCCGCCGATTTTAAAGTTGTTATTAGACATATTTTCATAAACGAATTTATCGCCCACCTGTGTTTTTGAATAATCAATATTCGCTTCTTCAAGTGCCTTATATAAACCAAAATTTGACATAATTGTGGTAACAATTGTGTTTTTTGTGAGTCTGCCGTTCTTTTTCATTTGCTTTCCGCAAATATATAAAATGCCATCACCGTCAACAACTTCACAGATCGGAAGAGCACACGTCTGAACTCCAGTCACGACTACGAA
>CAQFKO010000029.1 GCA_948787875.1 uncultured Eubacteriales bacterium | reverse complement strand
TTTCATTTTTATAACAACTACACGGGCATTCCGATCGCATTCGTCATTACATAAATTTATAATGATACCTTATTGTTTTACTACTCTATATATTGCGACTTTTTGAACTTTTTATTGTTTTTTATTATTTATTTTTTATTTTGTTCAATGAACTCAACAATATCTTTTATTGTTTTTATGGTTGGTATTGCTTCATCAGGGATTGAAATTCCGAATTCGTCTTCAAGCGACATTAAAATTTCAACCAAGTCAAGAGAGTCTGCACCAAGCTCTTCTGCAATATTTGTAGTGGCTTTTAACTTGCTCTCTTCGATTGAAAGTTGATTTGCAATAATTTCCTTAACTTTTTCTTCAATCATGAGTTTTCCCTCCAATTATATATTAATGTTAGCACACTTATTTTGATTTTGCAACAAATTTTGTGACTATGTGAAAATTTTTGTTTATGCTTAGTTTACCGTTCTTGTTGCGGTGGCTTTAACTGTTACCGTTAAATCTTCTCTTAAAGCAGGTCTTGTTATTTTGAAAGTGATATCACTTCCCACCATTATATCAAACTTAATATCGTCAAAAATATACATATTAAGCATTGGCACATCTTCATGAATCATTCCGCTTCTGTCGGTATAGGTTATTGAATTGACTATATCGCCTGCTCTTAGCCCATAGTTCAAAGCAAGACTTCCTGCATTTATACTATTAATTATAACGCCATATTTTTTTATAAATTTGTCGTTATATTTTATTTGAGTAATCGGGGAGTCTATATCATGAACAAAGTTTGCACCAAGGTCAATATATACCGCCCTATTGTTTCTTTCTTTTATAATGCTTTTGGCAATGCCAACAGCCAGCGTTCCCGGAATGGAATATGCCATTCCTTCAACAGGTATGGTTGTTCCGCCCGGCTTTGCTGTGGTAAGTTTTGAATTTACAAGCCCCACAAACTCGCCTTTGTTGTTAAACAGCCCGCCACCCGAATTTCCCGGATTTGATTCTGCGGTAAATTGATTTTCACGGGTATAATAGCTGTTATCTTCTATTTTAAGCATAATGTTCAGTCTTGAAATTAAACCACTTGATATGCTTAACCCGCCCGAAAGCGAAGACCCGCCCGGAAGTGGGTCACCCACGGCAAAAACCGTTTCGCCCTGAGATAAATAATAACTTTCTTCATAAAGCGGACTTTCTTCGTTATCAAACAAGCCCACGCAATCTTCAATCGGGTCATTTGAGGAAGAATATTTATATTGCAACACTGCCACATCATATATGGTTGAATAACCCAATGTGGTTAAGCCATAAGCCGAAATCACGCTTGAAATCGGAGGCGTTAAAGGTTTTAAAGAAGTTGGAAGCATTACGCTGACCTGTTTTTCATAGCCCTCAATAACATGGTAACAAGTTATAAAATATGCTATTTTGTTTGCTCTGTCGATTTTGTAAATTACGCCTGAGCCGTGACTGAGAGTGTTTTTGTAGTATGTAATTTCGTCTACAATGCCATCTCCGCCTGCGGCAACTCTTACTGCACTTTGCATTGCCGTTGCTGCGACAATGGGAGAATAATCACCATTTATTGTTATATTGTTATTGTTTTGGTTTACGGTTTTTTGAGTACCATGCAAAATATAGTGAACTGTTGCTATGCAAAGACAAATATTAAGCACAAGGGATATTGCCAAAAACAGCACAAACCACCTGCTTTGACGTGATGTGCCTGTGACGGTTTTTCGTTGACGACTATCAAAAGATTCTTCGGTTGTTCTGGAAATGGGAGTATCGTCGTACGGAATTTTTGCACGATTGCCACTTTCAAAATCATCAATATAGCCCACTAATTTTTCTCCTTTATTATTTAAGTAACTTTATTTTACACTATTTTGTCGTGCCTTTACAACTGAAATTACTATAATTGTTAACAGTATTGCACCAAAAACGCCCAAAGAGCCCCACAAAACTATTTTTGTGAATGTACCCGTATCGTCGCTGACCACTCTGATTTGAACGGAAGAGGAATAAAATTCGCTGTTTTTGCCCTCTCTGTGCCCCGTTGCCTCTATGGTGATATTTACCGTTCCTTTTTTGAGCCCCGTTACCTCTACTTCGATTTTGTTGTCTTTTTTGTAGTATGTGATTTTTGCGACCGAATTATCGCTACACTTAACCGTTATATCGCTGTCTAAAATCAGCCCGTTTGAATAATTAAAAACAATCAATTTGGTTGAACCCGCCTCTGCCGTGTAGTTTGGAAGCGCGAAATAACCGAGTTTGAAATCATTTACATAAAACGAATTTTGAAAAGTTAAAACTGTGTATGACGAAGATAAATGTTGTTCTTTTAGCTTTATTCCAATTGAATACTCTCCGCTTGTGTAAAATTTGTAGGACTTGCCAAAATCATATTCTTCTTTGACGCCGTTTGCGTTTATTGAAAGTTGCCAATAAAATCCGCTTGTGGCAGAACTTAACAAGTTTTGTCTGCCCACGAACAAATATTCAAAAATATCGGCTGATGATTTACACAAAACTTTTGAGTCAGTTGTGTATATTCCGTTTAACGATTTTGTGAAATCTTGACTTACTTTGTATGCAACATAATTTGAATAACCTATTATTCCCGAAGCTTGATTTATTGTGTCTGCCAACATAACATGATAAACTGAAATTGTTGAAGACGGAATGTTTATTATTTGGTCTATTTCCGACCCGCCATATTGATAAGCAACTTGAACGCTACTTAAATTTTCGTTTGGAAGAGTTGGTGGCGGAGTTATTGAACTGTTAGGATTTAGCTCAAATAATTTCCAACCATAATTAACCATGCTTGAACCTTTGAAATTGTCGCACATTTTGTTAAGCTCTTGATAATCGAATTTCCATGAAATTGTTTGAGAAGAAGAAAAATGTAAAGTTATGGTTAAATCATAAAAATAAATTAAAGGGTCATCGGGAATAAACAGCCAAAGAAAAACCGATTGACCGCTTGACAATTTTGACGAATTGTTTGAAAACGGCAACAGTTGATTTGTTTGATTATATTTGTCGGTGGCGTCAAGCAAAACCGACTTTCCGCTTAAAAACTGCTCGGCTGATGAATTAAACGGAGCCGAAGAAAGTTTGCTTGAACCAAACATTGAAGATAAGGTATTTTCATTGGTTTCGAGCAAATCGATTTTATTTTTTAAACTGTCCTCCGTTATTTTTACGGCACATGCTGAATTCAAATCTTTGCCTAAATTGTTAAAACACAAAAAAACCGAAACGCAAAAAACAAGCACTGCAAAAGCGCCGAAAATTATATTTTTTGATGATTTGCACAATTTTGTCATATAACCTCGAACATAATGTGATTTGCGATATTTTGGGGTGTTATGTGTGATATAGTACCTACAAAATTTGTTTATAACAAATCAAATTACAATGATTTTTGATTTTGCTATTTTTTGTAGTTTGGAATTTTCCAATCTATTTCTTCTCGCCCGTTTTGGCTTAAAAATTCATTGGCTTTTTTGAAATGCCCGCAACCGAAGAAGCCTCCGTATGCCGATAATGGACTTGGGTGAACAGATGTCAAAACCAAATGCCTGCTTGTGTCTATAAGCGGTTTTTTATTGATTGCATTTCTGCCCCAAAGCAAAAATACTACCGGACTATTTTGTTTGTTTACTTCTTTGATAACTCTGTCGGTGAACTTTTGCCAGCCGAAACTTGCGTGCGAATTTGCAAGCCCTGCCCTTACCGTTAATGTGGCATTTAAAAGCAATACGCCCTGTTTTGACCACGAAATCAAACAGCCGTGATTCGGTGGCTCATAGCCATATTCACTTTGAATTTCTTTATAAATGTTTTTTAACGAAGGCGGAATTTCTACTTCGGGCATAACCGAAAAACTCATGCCATGAGCTTGCCCCTCTTCATGATAAGGGTCTTGCCCGAGTATCACCACTTTTACGCTGTTTAAGTCACAATTTGTTAGTGCGGAAAAAATTTTGTTTCTTGGCGGATAAACCGTATGCTTTTGATACTCTTCATCTACCCTGTCTAAAAGCTCTTTGAAATATGGCTTTTCAAACTCGTCTGCAAGGGCTTCGTCCCAACTGTTTTTAAAAAAATTCATTTGTGGATATTCTCCTTTATTGTTTGTAAAAACTTAATATTTTATATTAATAGTTTTATTTTATCAAATTTGATTTGTTTTGGCAATTTAATTTTGCGAAGGTTATTTTATTAAATTTTGACAATTAAATAATAAGCATAAATAATTTTGATTGAGTTTTATGCTAAGCTAAGATTTTGAAAATAAAAAATCCCAAGCAGAATGATTGAATAATACATTGCTGTTTGGGATTTTTGAAATTTGAAATAATTTTCGTGGCTTTTTATCTCTTAGAGAATTGTGGAGCTTTACGAGCCTTTTTGAGACCATATTTTTTGCGCTCTTTCATTCTTGGGTCACGAGTAAGCAAGCCTTTTTCTTTTATTGTCTTTTTGAATGTTTCATTTGAAAGAACCAAAGCTCTTGCAATACCATGACGACAAGCACCTGCTTGACCTGAAAGTCCGCCACCTGTTACTGTGATGTCTACATCATATTTGTTTGTTGCTTCTACCAATTCAAGAGCGGTTTTAACTTCATTTTGAAGAAGCTCTGATTTAAAGTAGTCTGCAAGTGGCTCATGATTTACTGTGATTCTGCCACTGCCTTCACCGATTCTTACACGAGCAATTGCTTTTTTTCTTCTGCCTGTTGCCCAGATTTTTTCAGATTTTGTTGTTTTCTTTGCCATATCTATTACCTTCTACCCTCTAAATTTAATACTTCCGGTTTTTGCGCAGAATGCTCATGCTTTTCGTCTTTATATACTCTTAGGTTTGTAAGCATTTGACGACCGAGTGAATTTTTTGGGAGCATCTTTTTTACTGCTTGATAAACTGCTTTATCACTGTGCTCTCTCATAAGTGTTTTGTATTGAATTTCTTTTAAACCACCAATGTAGCCTGTGTGGTATCTGTAATACTTGTCTTCAAGTTTGTTGCCTGTGAGAACCACTTTGTCTGTATTGATGATAATTACATGATCACCGCAAAGTTGATTTGGAGTGAACTCTGGCTTGTTTTTGCCTCTTAATACGGCTGCAACTTGGCTTGCCAATCTGCCAAGTGGCATGTTTGTAGCGTCAGCAACATACCATTTGCTTGACTTTGTTTCTGCTGTTTGCATAAATGTTTTCATTTTTCTCTTTACCTTTTTTATTTTATTTGCGTGAATTGATTACAGACTTTGCCATAATCGTATGCTTGTCTATTTTATAACTTTTGTAATTAGTTGTCAATAATATATCATGATTTTCTTGAAGAAATTTTGATACTTTTTAAATATACTCAACATTTTTTAACAAAAGTGGTTCCGCAGGCATGGTCTTTCCTGCTTTTGACCTTGATTTTGCATCTATTATATTTTCTATTTCTTGTGGCTCTATCTTTCCGTATGCCACACCAATCAGCGTTCCGAAAATTATTCTTACCATGTTATACAAAAAGCCGTCACCCGTTATTTCGAGCGCATAAAGGTCTGCCGAAACAGGTTTTATTTTTGCATCGAATATGGTGCGAACAAAGTCTGTTTTTCCGCTTTTTCTTGCCACAAAAGATGTAAAATCATGTTTTCCAATTAAATATTTGCACGCCTCATTCATTTTTTCCAAATTTGCATATTCATTTATTCTGAGCGCCCTGCCGAGATATAACGGCAAATCAAACTTTGACACATAAAACAAATATTGATAAGTTTTTCGCTTTACCGAAAACCTTGCATCAAAACCCTCTTCCGCTTGTTTTAAGCTTGTTACCTTTACATCTTTTGGCAAAAGTGCGTTTATGCTTGAAATCAACCTTCTCTCGTCTAATTCAAAATCTGTGTCAAAATGCGCAACTTGGCACAGTGCCGACACACCCGCATCTGTTCTTCCACTTGCATAAGTTTTTACTTCTTCTTTTAACAAAAAAGAAAGCACTTTTTCAAGCTCGCCTTGAACGGTTCGCCGATTTGGCTGAATTTGATAACCGCAAAAATCTTTTCCGTCATACATTATCGTTAATTTGTATCTTTTCATATTTTTATATTAACACACATTCATAAATTTTTCAATTTAATTTTTGATTTTATTTTGCATAGTCAGTCAAAATGTGGGCAATGATTTTTAATAAATTAATTTTTTAGATTGACTAATTTATTTTAAAATTTTATAATTTTGTTAGTGGTTAATTTTTAACTTAAAATAAATTTTTGGGAGTGAATATGAAAACTGAAAAACATTTGACTATTGACGGCAACACCGCCGCCGCAAGCATGGCGTATCTTATGTCTGACCTTGCACTGATTTACCCTATTACCCCATCTTCTCCAATGGCTGAAAACATTGACGAATGGGGCGTTAAAGGCAAAAAAAATATTTATGGCAACACTGTTGAAGTTACCGAAATGCAATCGGAAGGAGGTGCTGCGGGAGCTTTGCACGGGGCTCTTACCGCAGGAAGCAAAGCCGTTACCTTTACCTCTTCACAAGGATTGCTGTTAATGATTCCCAATATGTATAAAATTGCAGGCGAACTTTTGCCTTGCGTTATTCATGTGGCTGCAAGAACCATTGCCACTCATGCGCTTTCTATTTTCGGAGACCACAGCGATGTTATGGGCGTTAGGCAAACAGGATTTGCTATGGTAGCCTCTTCAAGCGTTCAGGAAGCACAAGACATGGCTTTGGCGGCTCACCTTGCAACAAACAGTTGCAAAGTTCCGTTTGTGCATTTTTTTGACGGATTCAGAACTTCTCACGAAGTTAACACAATTTCCGCAATTGACGACGAAACCGTTAAAACTCTTGCCGAAGCCAGAGGAAATATTTTTGAAAGAATAAACGAATTTACTCCGTCTAACCCAATTCAAAAAGGAACAAACCAAGGCGAAGATATTTATTTTCAAAACAGAGAGGCTTGCACACCATTTTACAATGCCGTTCCAAGTGTTTTTGAAAGCGTTTTAGACGACCTTTTCAAAGCAACGGGAAGAAGATACAAACTTTTTGAATATTATGGTGCAAAAGATGCCGAAAGCGTTATTGTTGTTATGGGAAGCGGGGCGGACACAACCATTCAAGCCGTGGAAAAAATGGCAAAATCCGGAATTAAAGTTGGCGTTATCAAAGTAAGGCTTTACAGACCGTTTGACACTGCAAAATTTGTTTCGCTTGTTCCTAAAACAGCAAAAGTTATCACTGTTTTGGACAGAACAAAAGAATGCGGGGCTACCTTTGACCCACTTGCCGAAGATGTTATCTCTGCCCTTTCTGACGCAGGGGTTGTCGGAATCAGAGTGCTTGGCGGAAGATATGGATTATCAAGCAAAGAGTTTACACATGACCATGTTGTTTCGGTTTATGAAAACAGCATATTGGGCAAACCAAAAAATCACTTTACTGTGGGAATTAATGATGATGTAAACAAATCTTCTCTTCCTTTAAACAAACTTAAATTCGACTTTTTTGACCCAAACACCGTGGAATGCAGATTTTATGGACTTGGAAGCGACGGAACGGTTTCTGCCAACAAAAATAGCATAAAAATTATCAGCGAGCAAGCGGGGCTTTACGGTCAAGGCTATTTTGTTTATGACAGCAAAAAGTCGGGTGGACTTACTATCAGTCACCTCAGAATGAGCAAAAATCCTATCAATGCCCCTTACCTTACACTTTATCCAGATTTTGTGGCTTGCCACAACAAAAGTTATGTTGGAAAGTATGATATGCTTAGCAGTATTAAAGAAGGCGGAACTTTTCTTCTTAATGCGCCTTGGACAGACGAGGAAATGAATGAAAACCTTCCATCTTCAATGAAAAAATTTATTGCTGACAAAAATTTGAAATTCTTTGTTATTGATGCCGAAAAAGTTGCAGAAGAGGTTGGCTTGAACCGAAGAATTAATGTTGTGATGCAAACCGCATTCTTTGCACTGTCTAAAATCTTGCCTGTTGATGTTGCCATTAACCATATAAAAACCGCAGCAGCAAAAACTTATGCAAAAAAAGGCGAAAAAGTTGTTGAAATGAACATTAAGGCTATTGATAATTCGCTTTCTAGCCTCAGAGAAGTCAAATATGATGCAAAAGCTTGGAAGAATATTACAAAAACACCTGACTTTTGCCCAATTGATGACCCTTATTACAAAAACTATATAAGACCTATTGAACTTAAACTTGGAAATGAACTTCCTGTTTCGGCTTTTGATGTTACCGGAAGTTCTCACACCGCTACTGCCGCTTACGAAAAAAGAAATATTGCAACAATGCTTCCTAAGTGGATTGCGGAAAATTGTATTCAATGCAACCAATGCTCGCTTGTTTGCCCTCACGCAGTAATCAGACCTTATCTTGTTGAGTCTGACAGTCAGCTTGCAAAAGATGTTGGAGCTATTCTTGCTTTGGGAATTCCGGGCTATTCATTTAAAATTCAAATTTCTCCTGCTGACTGCACGGGTTGCGAAAACTGCGTTAAAGTTTGCCCTGCCCTAAACAAAGCCCTTGAAATGGTTAAAAATGAAGAAATTTTTAACACAGAAGTAAACCTTTACAACAAACTTAAAGATGTGGAAAATCCTGCCACTATCTTTAAAAAAGAAACCGTTAAAGGCAGTCAATTTGAAAAACCGCTATTTGAATTTTCGGGTGCTTGTGCAGGTTGCGGAGAAACACCATATCTTAAACTTCTTTCTCAACTTTTTGGCGAAGAAATGCTTATTGCAAACGCAACGGGTTGTTCATCTATTTATTCGGGAACTGCCCCTACTTGCCCATACACAAAAACAAAAGCGGGCTTTGGACCAGCATGGTCTAACAGTTTGTTTGAGGACAACGCCGAATTTGGTCTTGGAATGAAAAAATCGGTGGACAATGTAAGAGCAAGCCTTAACAAAACCGTTAAGTTTGCGATTGAAAACAAAATTTATGATAAAAAGTTTTTGAGCCTTCTTGAAACTTGGCTGGAACAAAATAAAAAAGACCAAGCTCTTGCCCTTGAAATTAAAGCGGAAATTTTGAAACTTTATGAAACCGACAAAACCAACGAAACCACTCGTGCGCTATATGGCTATATAAGCGGATTGTTTGAAACTTCGGTTTGGATTATCGGTGGAGACGGCTGGGCTTATGATATTGACTACGGCGGACTTGACCATGTGCTTGCCTCAGGCGAAGATGTTAATATTTTGGTGCTTGACACCGAAGTTTACTCTAACACAGGCGGACAAGCTTCTAAGGCTACCCCAATGGGAAGCGTTGCAAAGTTCGCAGCAGGCGGAAAGAAAACCCAAAAGAAAAACTTGGGGGCTATTGCAAGACAATATCCAAATGTTTATGTGGCGCAAGTAGCTATGGGTGCAAACGCCCAAGCAACAATTACTGCACTTAAAGAAGCAAAGGAAAACAAAGGACCTTCAATTGTTATTTGTTATTGCCCTTGCATTAACCACGGCAGTGACATGAGCAACTCTCAGGCTCAGGAAAAACTTGCTGTTGAATCGGGTTATTGGCCAATATATAGATACAATCCAAACACCGACACACTTACCTTTGATGCAAAACTTCCAAGCAAGGCCTATGAAGAATTTACCAAAACGCAATCAAGATACTTTACACTTGCAAAGACCAATGCGGAAGAAGCAACAAGACTTATTGACGGCGCAAGCAAACACGCAGCCGAGGTTATTAATAACCTTAACGAAGAAGCAGTAAATAAAAAATAATTTGTAAAACAATTTTGACAAAATAAAAAGTGCCACAAACAACGGCACTTTTTTATTTATTTAAAATTTTTATTTTAAAACTTTTCGTCAATCTCCGAAATGCTGTCAACATAACCCGAAACTTTTGTTTGTCCGTTTTCGGACAGTGACATATATTTTGAAATGGTTTTATATTGTGAATTTGTGATATAACCGATATCGTTTTTGAACTCTCTGCCAACCAAATAATCTATGGACACGCCAAAATAATCAGCAAGCTTTATCAAATTTTCTATGCTTGGCTCGGTTACACTGTTTTCCCAACTGTAATAAGTTGTGTATTTTACCATGAGTTCGTTTGCCACTTGCGAGGCACTTTTTCCCAATTGTTTTCTCAGTATTTCTAAATTGTTCATATTCCCTCTAATTTTATAATACATAGTTTACATAAAAAATCTATAAATTATAAATAAATTTATTAAAATTTCATAAATTATGAATATATAGTTGACAAATTTTATATTTTATAAATATAATAAGGTATAAATTCATATTTTATAAAGGAGATATGACATGACTATTGGCAAACTTAAAAAAATTATAATAAGGTGCGTTATGGAGGAACTTGAACAAAAGGAGTTTTGCAAGAGGGCAAAAAAGCATCTTGACAATGCCGTAAAACTTGAAACCGAGTTTTTAAAAAATCTTTCGGAAGAAAAAATCAATGAATATAACCTTTTGCTTTCGGAATACACACTTTATGGCGGGCTTGATACCATTTATCAAATTGAAATGGCAATCGGTTTTGCTGTTGATTTGCTTTTGAGTATTAAATAAAAATTAAGCTTTTTATATTTTTTAATTATTGAGTTTTAAAACCTCTCAGTCGCTGTCAGCGACAGCTCTCCTATCAGGAGAGCCACAGCGTAAAAAAAAATTATCGTTTAGAAATGATTAAAAGGGTTAAAAAAAATTATCGTTTAAAAATAATTCAATGCTTAAAGAAATTATAATTAAAAATTTAATTAACCAAGAAAAAAATAATTTAGTGTTTAAAAAAATTATAGCTTAAATATAATTCAATTTTAAAAATTATCGTTTAAATTTATTTTACTTATTTAAAAATTAACTTGCTGATTTAAAATGTAGTTTAATGCTTTAAAAAATTTCAGATAAATTTTATTTATTCATACATTTAACATTATACTTATCAGTAATTGTGGGCTATTAAATTTTAAGATAAAATTTGTTTTGCAATATAAAAAGGGGCAAAAAATTCCCCTTACAAAATTTTTATTATTACATTGCTGGTTCTTCGCACTGCATACTAGCAAGCATTCGCTCTTTGCGCTTAGCTTCTAGTTTTTCTTTTTGAAGGCGACATTTTTCATTTGCTATTTCACAAGCACGATTGACCTCTTCAATCATTTTGCGAAGTTTTTTTTCGGCAGGGTTGTTAAAGATTTCTTGTTCTTCATATTCATTATTTTTGCGAATGATATAATCTGCGTCATAATATCTTTTCATGATGTTGCCCTCCTCACAATTTTATTATATAAAATTAATTTTGTTGTGGCAAGCATTTATTTGACTGAGTAATAAGCTTCTATAAGTTTTTCTATAAGACTGACAATTTCATTATCTTCTAGCCCGTCTATATTTATGCTTATATCTGCGCAGGCTTCGTTTATCTTTTTTTGTCTGCTTTTTAATTCTTCACTTGTGGTGGCAAAAAACTGCTCTTTTAAAGTTGGCTTTAAATTTTTTGAAGATAATTCGGAAAGCTCAACCTCTGTTGGCTTATAGAGCAAAATTACAAAGTTGCTTAGCTTTATTTTATAAAAAATATCTTCGCAATTATCTGCAAGCGAAATATCAGCAGCAAACGAAGCATTGTCAAACTCTAATTCCATTTTTATTATAGAACGGAATTTTTTGTAGATATATTCCTTTCCTTCAATCTGCAAGACCTCTTCAAAACTTCTTGGAATATGGTCAAATTCAAACAACTCCAATTGGTCAAAAGCACGCATATTAAAACTCTCAGCAAGCATATTTGATATGTTTTTGCTAAGTTTATAATCATAGCTTATTACCATTATGTTTTGTTTCACTAACTTTATTCCTCTTCAAATTTTATGCCCAGCATATCAAACGCCTCATCAAAGTTTGAGTTATCTATGCTACTGTAAATTTCACTGAGCTCAGACCTCAAACCAAGCTCTTCCTCTGTTAATTTTGTGATTGATTTTTTTGCGCCTTTTGCAAGGCTATCTTCATTTTTTATAAAAATAATTTCGTCACCGTAAATGTTTTTTAAGTACAATTCTTTTGACAGAGTTTTTTTCTTCACTCCGAACTTTTCGAGGTCACTTACCTTTACCTCTGCACTTAAAATTTCGTCATAATATTCACTTTCAAAATTTTCAACTTTCATAACTACCCTTTGCTACTCTGTTTCTTGGTTATTATCAACGCCGATTCCAAGTGCGTTTAAAAGAGCTATTGCGTCTTGGTCATCAGCTGATTTGTCAAAGTCAGATGCCACATCTTCCAAAATATCTTCATTTGAAAGGTTTATTTCTTTGTCATATTCCAAATCGCTTGTCGCAAAAAATTGCTCCATTTTTGAATTATCATTAATTTTGCTAATTAGCGGTTTTATTCTTTCTTCCGGAATAAGTGCCGAATTCTCGTTACACTTTAAATTTTTTTCAATCTCGTCTGCCTTGCTTGGATATTGCGCCTTTAAATATAGTTTTACCAAAACATTAAACATATTTTGAATTCCCACAATATAGGTTTCAAAATTGTCGGGGATTTCTTTTCTGAAATTTAGCAGTCCTCCCAAGCTTTTGTTTATTTCTCTAAAACTTTGCCTTTTTGCCTCGTCATATACAAACAAAGTGATTTCCTTTAAAACTTTGCGTTTTATAACATAATTTACAAGTATATCCGCACCGATTGTTGAAACACTTTCCGGAAAGGTTGAAATCGCTTTATGAATTTTGTCTTCTGTTGCACAAATTAATGTTTGCTTATTTTCTTCTATTGAAAAATCAAGCTTATTATTTTTTATAACATAAATTGTTCCGTCGATAAACTTTTGAGTATAGCCCAAGTCTAGCCCACTTAAACCCAAACTTTCTTCCGAAATATTATCTATATTTTGAAGCTCTATTTGCTCTAAATTCTTTTTGTTTGTTTGTTCATTATATATTCCGCTTGCGTCCAACTGATTTTTTATAAACAAAATTCTTTGATTGTTTTTGTTTATGATGTTTTGAACCCTATTTTTTATTGCAAGAAATTTTATAAGTTCTTCCCTTTTGATTTCAGATTGTTTTGAATAACTGTCAATTTTTTCAAAATCGCTTGCCTGAGTTAATTTTTGTTCTATTTGTTCGATTTCAAGAATTCGCTTTTCGCAATATTTTTTTAAATTTTCGTGCACAGGCAAAAGTTCGCTCACAATGCTTGTGGCTAATGCTTTTTGTTCAATTAGGTCTTTATCTTCAAAATCAATCATAAATTTGCCTCTATTTTATAATACTTTAATTATTTTTTGGTGTCAACTCTTTGTCTGTTTTGGTTTGACATTCCAAACTATAATTAAAATTACACCACAAAGTATGGAGCTTAAAAGTATCCAAGAAATTTTATAGCTGGTTTTGATTTCCGAAATTTCTTGTGCAAAGTATATTTGTCCGTAATTTCCGCAAAATGCTAGGTTTCCGCTGTTGCTGGTCAAAAGCAATCTTTCAAAGCTTATATTTTTGGAAGAAAGCACTCTTAAAATCGCTTCACTGCTTGGGTGTCCATAACCGTTTTTAAGCCCAACCGAAACCACTGCAAATTTTGGATTAATTAAGCTGATTAGTTCTAAGCTCGAACTATATTGACTTCCGTGATGGCCCACTAAATAGACGGACACATTTGAAAGGAGTGCGCGCTCTTCATTGGTTAAATTGTTTACAAAATCTTTTTCTTCAAACTTGTCACTGTCTTTGCTTGAACCGCTTTCAAACGCCGCATCGCCCGTGAACAAAAAGGTTGAGCCCCTGCAATTAAGCAAAAATATTGCCGAACTGTTATTGCTGTCTGTTGTGCCATAGCCGATTGTTGCGTAACCTTTGGTGTTTGACATTGTTTTTAACTCTAAACCTTCTTCTCCTTCTCTTTTTTCAGGTGCAAAAAATTTTATGCTATAACCTGTGTCACCAATTTCGAGCCCATCATAAAATACCGTTACAGTGCTTTTGCACTCTTTTGAATTTTCAAAATAAATTTCGCTGTATGCCGCAGTTAAAAAGTCGTTATAAACGCTTGATGTTACTCTTGAAATTTTGGCATTTTTGTCAAGTTTGTCACGATAATAGTAATAAACATCAGCCAAATCTTCTGACTCACTTGGAACAAAATCTTTGTAACTTGTGCCTCTTCCGCAAATTTGAAAAGGTCGGTAAATATTTTTGACTTCAAATTGTTCCAGCACTTTTATTAATCCGCCGATATGGTCGGAATCTGCATGTGAAGCTATCATATAATCAATTTTGCTTACATTGATTGACCTTAAATAATTGAAAATTTTGTCGCCGTACATTGTGTTGCCGCCGTCGATTAGCATAGTTTTTCCGTCGGGAAGTTTTACAAAGGTGCAATTGCCTTGACCCACATCTAAATATGTTACAAAATAGTCGCTGCCGTAAACATAGTCAAAATCTTTTTCATAAGTATTGTAAAAATGTTTTAAACCAAGTGCCAGCTCAATATTATTTGCAAACAAAAAAGACAACCCCGTGATTAAAACCATTATCACGGTTATGATTGCCTTTGTTAAAAACTCTTTTGATTTGAAATAATATTTTGTCATAGTTTTCTCTTTGGTATAAAACTTAAATTTTTATTATATTTTATGACTTTGTAAAAAACTTGCCGATTTTGTTTGGATGGATTTCAAGCATCTTTTTTATTTTGTGTTTATTTGCCATAACAGTATCATAACCTATTTGTATCATTTCGTCGATGTTTTCAAATTTTAACGGAGAAAACTCTTCTAACGCAGGTGTGAAAATCAAATCAGCCTCTTCCATTGCCTCATCAACTTTTGCCTGCATCATTATTCCTATTGTTGAAGAAAGCACACTCACTGTTGACAAAGAGTTTGTTCCCGTTCCTCGCAAATGATTTACATCTATTGCAAAAACCACATTTGCACCCATATTTCGAACAATATCTGCCGGAACATTGTTTCTCAGTCCTCCGTCTACAAGATGCATTCCCTCATAAACCACGGGGGTAAAGACGCCCGGAACAGCACAACTGCCTGCAACCACCTTTGCTACATTTCCGTAATCAAAATCAACCTCTTTGCCTGTTTTGAGGTCTGTGCATACTGCACAAAATGGAATTTTGAGTTCGGAAAACACAGTTATATCACCCAAGCAATTATTTATCAAATCTTCCAGCCTGTCTGCTTTTGCGGGCTTTATGAACGGTATTGAATAGCGCATAACATCACTTCGCTTTACACTTTTTACAAACTCTTCAAGTTCTGATGCGGTTTTTCCGAAAGCATAAAAACACCCAGCAAGACTGCCCGCACTTGTTCCTGCAATGTAATCAAATTTTATGCCGAGTTCTTCAAATGCCTTTAATGCCCCGATATGCCCAATGCCTCTTGCTCCTCCACCTCCGAGCGCGAGTCCGATTTTGACTTTGCGGTTTATAGTTAAATCTTTGTTTTGTTTGCGTTTGAATGTAAATTTCATGAAAAATATCCTTTTGTATATTAATATTATTCTATATATTATATAATATATCACTTTGAAGCAAATTGGCAAACAAAAATCCCAAGCCTTTCGGCTTAGGACTTTATCTTTTGAATTTCTTTGGTATTTCTTTTGTTTATCGATTATTAATCTTATGAGTTTCTTTTGTTTTTCCTTAGTGAATTAATTATTTGTCTTTTGAATTTCTTTTGTATGTCAATTTGTTCTTTTGAATTTCTTTGGTTTATCTCGTATTTCTTCTGTGGATTAATAATTTTTCTTTGGAATTTCCTAAGTTACTCTAAAATTTATCTTCTGTACACCTTTTGGGTTTTATCTTTAACTTTTCAGTCTAGATAAACAATTTTATTCCGCTTTTGCGTCTGGATTGTTGCTCTCGATAGCTTTTATAAGCTCTTCAAGTTCAGCAATTTCATCATTGTAACGATTTTTCTCATTGAGCAAGTATTTTGCCATTTTGATATCATTCTCATTTTTGCCTTTGTTGCTCTCAATATATTCATCTGCGTCTTGAATGCTGGCTTTGAGTTCTGCAATGTGTGCAGTTAAGTCTTCTTGCTTAGCCTTTTTGTCTTCGTCAATATTTTTGATATCTGTTACGCTATACATAAGTAAGTTAAGGTTTGTTAACTCGCCTGCTCTTCTGTCTAACATTTTTTGATTACGATTCATTCTGCGTTTTGTTCTTTCATATTTTAAGATTGATTTTTGACGCTTTGTTAAATCTCTTTCAATTTTGTTGCGAGCTTCGATAACGCTTTCTAATCTTGCTTTATAGTCATTAAGGTTGCCACTGTAAACAATTCCGTGTCCTACGCTATCTATTGCAGAAACCGAATCTTCTTCCTCAGAAGTTTGAGTTTCTTCTTTTACATCTTCTGCCTCAACTTCTTCGGCTTTATTTTCAACTGATGCTTCTTCTGCTTGAACCTCAACCGGCTGCTCTTCCACAACCTCTTCTGTTGCAGGTTCTTCTGCCACAGTTTCTTCAACCAAAATCTCTTCGGCTGGTGAAGTAACCTCTTCGTCTTTTGTTTGTTCTTCAAGGCTTGCAAGCATATCGCTTACACTGTTTTCCTCTTTTGCAGGTTCGGCTACAACTTCGCTGTAATTATTGATTTCAAAAACACTTTGAACCTGTTCTTCAACTTCTACCTCTTCTGATTTGCGACCTTTTAATACCTCAACAATGAACATAATCATGAACACAACCGATAGCATTAAACATACGCCTATCACGCTGAGAAGTATAATTTGTGTTGTTGTTAAAGATC
>CAQFKO010000028.1:3935-18305 GCA_948787875.1 uncultured Eubacteriales bacterium | reverse complement strand
TCGTAGTCGTGACTGGAGTTCAGACGTGTGCTCTTCCGATCTTTCAGGAGTAATTTCCATCAGTTCCAATATCTTTAAAAAATTTTCTACACTAAGTTTTGTACGCTTATTTTCAAGCTGATTAATATAAGACTCACTATGGTTCAGTTGTTCACTTATTTTTCTTTGCGACAGATTCTTTTGGTCACGAAGATTTCCCAATTTAAATAAAATTTCATCTATATCATAATTTTTATCCATAAATTCCTCACAATTATATTGTAAATGTATTTAGTTAAAATATGTGATTTTAAATTAAATGCATTGCATTAAATTTAAATACAAAATTTGCAATAATGCATTGTATTTGTATACACCACTTATTTTTGAATAGAATTGCTATGCATAAATCATAAATAAAATTTTATAAATAAAACAAATTTCGTGCTTTTTATCAAAACCAAAAGGTGTAAAATCATTAGCTTTTTGATATAAATAATTTTTGAAAATAAAAAAAGATGTGAATCAATCACATCTTATTAGAGTTATTTGCTAAATTGTTTTTTTTGCTTTTTCGATTTCTTTGGCAATGAAAGAAATTACCTGACTTGGATTATGCCAAAAATCTCTGCTCCAAACCCTTATAATCTTCCAACCCTTAGACTTTAAAAATTCGTTTCTAAATACATCTCGTTCAAGTGTTGAGGCAGAAGATTTTGCAACTTCTTCGTCAGTTTCAATTCCAAGTAAATATTTGTCTTTTTTCTTGTCATAAACCGCAACCGAAATTTTGCTGTTTGAATTGCCCAAATTAATATCAACATTATAACCCAGCTTTTGAAGTTTTGAGGCAATTTGGTTTTCGATAGGAAGCATATTTGAAAGTTTTGGCTTTTGAACCTCGCCCTTTCCAAAGCTTTTTAAAATTGTTTTTACTTCTTCCGTGTTTCCGGCAGAAACCGCTCTTATATAAGTCAAATAACTTCTTAAAAGTTTTGGACCTATATGCTTTGAAGAATCAACTTTCAGCTCTTCGGGCTCTATGCTGGTAACAACATAAATTTTTTGTTTTGCACGGGTAACAGCAACATTAAGCCTGTTCTCTCCACCCTCATTTGAAAGTGAACCGAAAGTGGCATTGACTTTTCCGAATTCGTTTTTGGCATAGCCGATAGAAAAAATAATTATATCTCTTTCGTCGCCTTGAACATTTTCAAGATTTTTTACAAAAAGACTTACATCTTCACCATTTTCCACACGGCTGTTCTCTTTTAAATAAAGATTTCTGAACTCGGTGTCTTCAAAACATTTTTTGTCAATAAGCTCTTCAATACAGTTTTCTTGCTCAACGTTAAAGGTTATTATTCCGACAGTTTCCTTGTTTTTACGGGTTTTTAAAATTGTTTTTATCAGTTCCACAACGCGCTTTGCTTCTTCTTCATTTCTTCTGTCTCTCCAAAGACCATTAACCAAAATTCGCTCAATAGGTTTGTGTCTGATATTTTTTGATATATTAGGAGCGATTTGAAGCGTGCCCGAATAAAAAGCATTGTTTGAAAAATCTATAAGTTCTTCGTTTTTGCTTCTGTAATGATAAGTTATGTTAGAGCTTGAAAATCTTGAAACCGCAAGGTCTAAAAGCGACTCAACTTCAAGCGCGGCTTGTGTGGTGTAATCCATATCGTCATCTTCGCCCGCACCCATATATCTTTTCATGAAGGTTGTGGTTGGTCTTAGCTGTTTTGCATCGCCCGCAACAACAACTCTGTTTCCTCTGTAAATGGAAGGAATTGTGTTTTCTATAAACACCTGCGAAGCCTCATCAAAAAGCACAACATCAAACAAATTTCGCTTTAACGGCAAAATCGTAGAAACATTTTCAGGGGAAAGCAAGAAACATGGAAATAGTTCAAACAAATAATCGCCGTAAACTTCCATGGTTTTTCTTATAGACCAGAAGTTTTGCTTTTTTGAAATTTGATACAAATAATCTTTGCTAGTTGCACTTCCGTCAATTTTTTTCTTGTACTCTTCGTTAAAGGTTTGAAGTGCAATCTTTTTGCTTACTTCGCAAATCTGTTTTCTTAAAGCCACTATTCTTGAACGAATGTTTTCAAAGTCAACAGTAGCAGAAAGCACACTGCGTTTTTCCTCTTCCAGCCTTACAATCTCATGATAAATTCTTACCGGCAAAATAGCCTTTAATGCCGCAATAAATTTTGTGTAGGTGTTTCCGTTTTCATAAGCAAAATTCAAAACATATTTTTGATTTTCATCTAAATTTTTTAAAGTTTGATTGGTGTCGCTAAGTTTAACATAATTTTCCACCGCCCACAAAAGCATTCTTAAAATTGCATTGTTTCCGTTTAAAAGTCCGTCAACGGCAAGAAGGTATCCGCTTGGCGTGAAAACATTTTTCAAAAATTCATAGTCGGCGAGATAACTGTCTACCGCTTTAAGAGTTTTGTTTACCTCTGTTTTTACAATTCGTTCTTTTTTAAGCATAACGGCTTTTGAAAACGGATATAACGGAAATATTAGGCAACTTGTTTTTAAAAAGCTCTCTGCCTTTGGATATTCATATTTTGCAATAAGCTTAACAAGCGCTCTACTGTTTTTGTTGTTTTTTACTTCGTCATAATAAGTTAAAACTTGCCTAGCGTATTTATATTTATTTACATCAAAAAGTCCTCTTCTTTCCGCAAACAAATGCTTCAACTTTGTTTGCGCTTCGGCAACAACATGCACGCTTAGATTTTCTTTTAAGGTGTCAATAAACGGATTTTTCTTTTTTTCTTCAACATAGTTAAAGTAAATTTCTGGCTTATTTTTTTCTTCCAACACGCTAAGTGCCGAAACAAGCTCATCAAAGTTCAACGACATTAATTGCTTGTCTTTTTTCATTTGCTGATAAAGTGCATATTCCATGCTTTTTTTGCCAAGCTTGTAAGAATTGTAATACATCTCTTGAAGCGACAACCCGAATGAGGTTTTTTGATTTAAACAATCGGAAATTGTGTTTAGGTTCAAAATCTCCAAATCAAGCTTTTTGTTTAACTCTTCATATTCTTTTAATAGCTTGTCATTATATTTTGATTTTATTACCTCTTCATGAGCCGAAAAACATTGTTGGAAAAAACTCATTTTTTCTTTTTCGGCATCAACAATAAACATGGCTTTTTTGTTTAATCCCGAAAGCCTGTTATAAACAACCTCTAATGCCGCCTTTTTTTGCGAAACAACCAATACCTTTTTGTTTTTGCAAATAGCATCGGAAATAACATTAACAATGGTCTGAGACTTGCCCGTTCCCGGCGGTCCGTAAATAACCATGTTTCCCTTTTCGTTTACATTTTTTACTACTTGCTCTTGCGCAAAGTCAACACTGTTTATTAAAAACAAATTATTGTTTTTTGTTGCCTTTGACTTGCTTGATTTTGCATTTAAAAGTTCGTTAATAGAATCGTTTGTCAAATGCTTTTTTTCCAATGCCGAATAGTCTGAATAAATTGAATTTGCCAAACTGCATCTAGAAAGCAAACAAACATTTTTTACTTCAAGCGGAGAGGTTATTGTTGGCTCGGAATATTTGTTAAAGTGATAAAGTTTCTTTTTTGGTTCATAAGCAATCTTCACGCCAAAACTTCTTAAATAATCCATAAGCCCCGAAACCGAACCGAATCTTGCTTTTATTGAATCAAACTCCATATCCATGTCTTGAAGGTTAAGATGTTTGCAATTGGCGATAGCAAGCATTAAGGCTTTGTTTAGCTGAGTTTTTTCGCCATATTTTAAACAAATATTGATTGTGGAATCGTCAATAACATCAATCTCTACCGGAAACATTAACAGCGGAGCTTTAAAGGTATAATTTTTTATAGTTCCGTAAACAAAAGGATAACAAACATAAAGTTCATATCTTCCTGTTTCTTTTTCAATCTCTTCGATTTCATGTTTTAAGGTATTGAGATTTTTGCCTTCTTGTTCAAACATTTTTTTGGCAAACGCACGCTTTTCGTTTTCATACCTTAAAGCTTCTTTTCCGTCATCAAACTTTTTTGCGGGAAACTTAGAAGATATGCCCGCAGCAGAAGTTATAAGCTCTTTTTGAGCCTTTCCGTAAAGGCTAAACGGAACGGCTTTGCCAGAGAGCATAAGGTCTAAAAACTCTTCTGTTTGCTCTTGACTTTGCGACAATATTCTGCCGATATCATAACCGTTTTTCTTATTGAAATTTTTAAGATATAAGCTTCTGTTTTTTCCGCTTATTTCAATTAATCTTTCTTTATAATAAGTATAAATGCTTTTCATTCGTTTTCCTCTTTTAGTTATTTTTAACTTGCTCTTCTTTTGCTACGGAAGAAGGCGAAAGTTGTTCTTCTTTATTTGCCACTTTTTTTACATAAGCCTCGGCATTCAGCGATACAACAATAAACGCAACAATCAAAAGTGAAAGTGTTATAAACCACCCAACAACCGCATTTGTGATTGCAAACATTATTATAGATATTATTAGGGCTATCAAATATATTAATAAATTTGAAGCAAATAGTGCAAATATATTTTTTATGTTGACAATATTTTTTATCGGAACAGCTTTGTATGCATGAACCACATAAGCTTCAAACAAAGAAATAACTCCGCACAAAATTATTGAAAAAATGCTTGTTATAAATATGCTTGGCGTCCAAAGCAAAGTTAAATATACCATTAAAACCGCCACGCCCGCCGTTAAAAAACTGTCTAAAACCGATACCAAAATATATTTTAAGAAACTTCGCTTTGCTATGCTTCGTCTTATTAAAAACCTTGTCAAAAAATATCCGCCCACAAGCCCCAAAACCGAACATATTACAAAAATTGCAATATAAACCGAGTAGCCGTTTATTGCAGATATTACCACTCTTTCTATATCAATTGCAAAATCCGCATAATTTTGAAATTGATTTTCCAAGTTTGCCTTTAATGTTCCGTTTAACCATTCTTGCGAGGTTAATGTTTTGATGGCTTCAATCGGGTCTTCAAAACTAATTTCCGAAAAGCTGTCGATAACACACTTTTTTAAACTTTCATAGCTTATGTCCGCCTCTGCGGTTATTTGCCTGATTTGCGTGGTTGCCAAATTTACTTGTGTTTTAAACCCCGAAACCAAAAAACATATTCCGAACATAACTCCCAAAAATAACGTTCCGAGAGGGGTAAAGATATGCTTTAAATTTTTTAAGAAATTTAAAATTCCGTTTTTTATCATAAGTTAGTCCTTAAATTTTTTTAGCAAGTATAAACCAATTGTTTACTAATAAAATTATTATAGCATTTTGCAAAAAAATTTCACAACAAAATTAAATACAATAAACCAAATATTAAAATTTTTCATTAACTGTTATATTGAATTTATTAACTATAAAAAAACAACTGCAAATTAGCAGTTGTTTTTTTTAGTTTAAACTTTTTTGTATGGAACAAAGTCAAAATCCAAACAGCCAAACTTATCAAACTTTTTGTTTAAATATTCCTCAACGCAGGCTTTGGCAATCGGCGAAACCTCAACAGCTCTTTTTACTCCGCTTTCGGTTTTTGCAAGCGGCGAAATATATCTTCGCTTTGAATTTATCTTAACACAATATTTGCCGTTTTGTTTTTCGTCGCTTACATAAATGTTTTTGTGAGTTTGAAACATTTTCATTCTGCCTTCCAAATATTTGTCTTTGCAATTATTGATTCTTTTCAAAACCTCTTTTTCGCTGAGCGAATATAACTGCTCTATCGAAAGTTTGTTGATACTGCTGACCGAACCGCACATATCAGCCAAAAACTGCATATAAACATTGTTTCTTTCGTTGCACCATTCCGGCCACAAGTTGCAAATAAGTTTTAAATACTGTTCCGCAACCGCCACACTTTTAAAAGCAAACTCTTCTTCTCCGAACTCATTTGTTTCAACCACAACATTTTCATAAAAATATTTTACTTTGTTTAAGTCAAAAATTCTTTTTAACGAAAGCCCACAAGAAAATGTATATTCAAATCTATCTGCCGAAAGTCTGGGCATTGGGCTGTCTGCAAGCGGATAACTCTTGTAATCTTTTACCTCACTCAAATCAATTCCATCACGCTTTAAAAGTTTTATGATATGCTTTGAATTAAAAAGAATGCTTTCGGTTTGTTCTTCTGTTGCTTCTTGCCCCTCGGAATCACCCATCATATAATCTATGCAATGCTTAAACACGGGCGTTGCAATATCATGAAAAAGCCCCGCCAAAGTTTGCTTTTTGTCATGAGTAAAATGCCAAATTATAAGTGCCACTCCCACGCTGTGCGCAAGGTTTGAAATTGGATATTCCACGCCAAAAGAAGCTGAATAATCTTTTCCGCAAAACATGCTTATTTTGTCTATTCTAATCAGTTCGGGAGCCTCTAAATATTCATTCAAAAACTCAGGAGGCTCAGGCTCCAAAATTTTGAAATACTCTTTTGTTTCACTGCACAGTGTGTTAAAATAATTTATCATAAAACCTTTCCTAAAATTATTATACAATTATATTTTTTTCTGTGCAACAAAAAAGCAGACAACTTTGTCTGCCTTTTTATTTTGATATTAATAAAGTTCGGGTTCTGTTTCAAGTTCATTTGAATTTTTATTAAACACAAATTTATTAACTTTTACATCTTTTCTTGCCCAGCCGAAACTGCTGTGATAAAACTTTTTGTTTGAACTGTTATTTGAACTTATTCCGTTTCCGCCTTCGCCCGAATTTATTTTAATTTCATTTATAGAAGTGCCGTTGCGTTTTGCCTCAGTTATGATATTAAAAATTTGAATTTGAGCATCAACAAATTCCGAATAATTTTGCTCGGAAACATTTGAAGCTTTATTGTCTTCAAAACTAATGGTTTTTTGTTTTAAATACTCATTAAAAATTTCAGTGATAACCGCAAACTCTGCACAATCTTTTTTGAAAAAAGCAGGTGAAACATTTTTAAGTGCCATTGCCCCGTTTTCGTTAACTTTTGCTTCAAGCCAAGAAAGGCGCATTTTTGCATTGTTTATATCAGCCTCAGAAACCGCAAGGGCTTTGTCGCTGTGTTGCAAGGAACTTTGCTCATTTCCCAAAAGCTTTTCCGAATAAACAGGTTTTAATCTTACGGCTCCTCCGCCAAAGCCTCTGTTTACAAATTGACCGTTAAAGTTTATGGCACTATTATCTTGTTTTTCTGCAATGCCATTAACATTCAAAATTTCGGGATACAAAACTTCTGCTTGCGGATTGTTTTTCGCGTCAAGTTTCAAAGTTTCAAAAACTTTTTTTACATCTAGTGCCTTATTATTTAAGTTTTCTTTTCGAACAACTTTTCTGTTCTTAATCATAAGTTTTTTTCCGTTTAGTTTAAGGTCGTAATAAGCCAAAACATCTTCAATTTTTCTAAGCTGATTTAAGTTTGTAATATGACCATCATGCTTGTAATTAATTAGATTTGTAATGCCATATTTGATTAAGTCATTAACATCAATAACTTCTATGTAATCTTTCATGTCTTGCAAAGTAAGCATCATTTTTTTGCCGATTCCAAAAACATTAAATATTTCTGTGCTAAGATGTTTAAATTCAATACCAGACATATTTTCAAGAATTTTTACTTGTTCCAAAGATAAATTTATGGTGTTTGGTTTTAACTTTTTGGTTTTATTGTTTCTTTTTGTTCTTGCCAAATTAAGCAAATTTCGTCTGAACTCTTTTAAATTTTCTTGTCTTAATTTTCGATGCTCTTCAATTGTTAAACCCAGCCCTTCTGCCGCAGCTTTTTCTTTTTCTAATTTTAATTGCTCTTTTTGTTGCTTTTTTGACAAATATTCTTCTGAATTGAATTTTGCATACCTTGCCTTTCTGGCATTCTCGGCAGTGTTTATTCTGATTTGTTTCACTTTATTATTTTTGTATTCTTCATAAGAAATTCCCTGAGCCTTCGCCTCTTTCTTTTCTTCTTCAATTCGTTTTTGCCTTTCTTCCCGTTTCTTATCATTTTCAACTTTTTTTTCGTTTAATTCTTTTCGTTTTTCGGGGCTTATGTTGTGCAATTTGTCATAGTATTTCTTTGTGGCAATATTGTTTCTTTCTAATTTTTTTATTTTTATTAACTCTTCAACAGATATGCCTCTTTCTTTTGCCTCTTGTTCTAATTTTATATGCCTATCTGACTTCGCTTTTTGATTCTTTGCTTTAAGGTCTTTGATTGAAATCCCAAGTTCTTTTGCTTCTGCTTCTAACTTTTTTTGCTCTTCGAGTTTTTGGGCAAGTATTTCAGGTCTGTCTTTATAATATTTTTCCAATCGTTTTTTACTGATTTCTTTCGATTTTTGAAGTTTGACCTCTTCGATTACCATTTCAACAGTAATGCCTCTGCTTTTAGCCTCTGCCTCATAAAAAGCCATTTTTTCTTCTCTTTTTTGTTTTGCATTGCTTTTTCTTTTTTCTATGGCAATAGCAATAGTTTCTCTTCTGATATCAAGCACATATTGTTCAACCGATTTGCCCGCAGCAAGTGCCTTTGCTTCAAGGTCTTGTTTTCTTTTTGTATTTTTTTCACCCTTGGTTTTATTGGGATTTTCACTATAATAATTATTCCAACGCTTTTGTGCCGCAGCCATAGATTTTTCCGCACGCTTTTTCGTTTTTAGTTCCTCAACCGAAATATTTAAACTTTTTGCCTCTTCTTCCAATGCTTTTATTTTATTTTCTTTTGCCCTTCGCCTTGAAGCTGTTTCTACTCTTTTTCTGCCAAGAGCCAAAGCTTCGGCCTCTCTTTTTTGCTTGTTGATTAAAACTTCGGGGTGATTTTTGTAATAGGTCTCTACTCGCTTTTTACTTCTTAATTCATTCTTTTCTTTTTTGTGTTTTGCTATTACCTCTTCAACAGAAATTCCAAGCTCTTTGGCCTCTGCTGCATACTGAGCCTGCTCTTCTTGTTTTTTTGCTTCTCTTGCCTGCTTTTGTGCTCTTATTTCAAGCCATCTTTTATATTTTTCTGGATTATTTTTTCTTAAATTTTCAACTCTTGCAGCAGCCCTGTTTTCAGAACGCTCTTTAACAAACTTGGCATATTTTTCAGGGTCACTATTTTTTAAATCGGCAAGTTTTTGCTTTATTGCTTCCGAAGTTTTTACTTTTTTGAGCTGTTCAACGGTCATTCCGCGTTTTGCTGCCTCTTCTTCCAATGCTTTTAGCTTGGCTTCTTTTTCTTCTTCCGATTTTGAATTTGCATACTTTTCGGGATTCTTTGCCTTTCTTTCTTCCCAACTCTTTTTTATGGCTTCTGAGCGCTTTTTCTTTTTCAGTTCTTCAACAGAAATTCCAAGCCCGGCGGCCTCAACAATAAGTTGCCTTTCAAGCTGTCTTTCTTTGGTTACTTTTGGTACTTTTATGTTTGAAGGGTCAAGTATTTTTGCTTTAATCGCCTTTTTTTCTCTCTCTTTTTCGGCTTTATATTTTTTAGAGCTTTGCTTTATTTGCTCTGAAATTTGTTGTTTTTTCTGACTTACATTTTCTTCTTTGTTTTTTTCTTCCAAAGACTTAATAACTTTTCTTTTTGCAATTAAATCTAGCTTTTCTTGTTCAGACAAACCACCTTCATAAGTGTTTGTGACCGAACCAAAAAAACTTGGCTTTAAATTGGTGTGCAAAGAATTCATTTTTGCTGCAATCGCTTTGCGTTCTTCGCGAAGCTCTTGAACCGTTATGCCCCTTTCCTTTGCAATAATTTGGTCTTCAAACAAACGCTGTTCGTATTCTTCTTTCTTTTTTTGTTCCGCTCTTTTTTTGTTTAACTCAAAATATTCCTGATTTCTTTTTTCACGAATTATTTTTAATTCTTCTTCCGAAATCACAGCAAAAGTTTCATTTTCTTGGCTTGTTTGTTCTTTGTTATCTGAATTATTTACGGCTTTTCCATCAGGCATTAGCGCAAACATTCTTATTTCGTCGGGATTTGGAGCGGAAATTGGCTTTGTTATTATTTTTATGTTTTTATTTGGCTTTGGCTTTTTAATTCTTGCGTAAGTAGTAACATAAGTCTCATTTTTTGTTAAAGAGTTTTCCAGAGCTTTTTCAAAAGAATTTTCTGCTACAACCTCTTCTGCTACTTTGCTTTTCTCCTCATTTTTCTTGGCTTCTTTTTCTTTCTCTTTTTCTGTTTTGGTTTTTACATGAACCAAAATATTAGGGAAGATTCCTTTCCCTTCTTTAACAAGGCCTTCCTTAGAAGGTTCTTCGCTGCTAACATGGTCTTTTGTCTTTTCTGCATTAACGCCATAGCGCCTTAAAAGTTCTTTCAATTCTGTTGCAACTTTTTTCTTATTAGAAACCTTGGAAGAATTCGCAACTTTATTCAGCTTGCTACTTCCTATTAAATAAATATCGCCAAGTGTTTTATATTTCTCTTTTTCTTTTAGCCATGAAGCAGTGGTTGCAGAAATATTCAAACTTTTAAGTCTTATGTCAAATACGGTAAACTCGGTATCCTTTAATTTGAGTGCAAAATTTGCAAGCTTTTCTTCAACCTCCATTAATGCATCTCTTGACCTGCCTGCACCAAATACAATTTGAAAGTAATCAGACAACTTATCGTAACCGTAATTAACAAGCTCTCCCACTGTTTCAAACATTGGCAATGAGTTGCCGTTTACTATTTTTATTTTTTTATTTAAACATTCAACAATGTCCGCAGACAAATTTAACAACTTTATCGGCAAATTTATGACATCAGAAAAATCAACATCAAGCCTATCAAAAGCAGTGCCTTTAAAATCAACTATGTTTGACACAAGCATATCATAACTCTTCATAAAGTTCTCCAATTGCACAATTTTTTTCATTATATCACACAATTTTTGAAAAAAAAAGACCTATCTTAAAATTTATTATAGATTTATTATTAAATAACTAATGTATTTTGTTGTTAACTGCCAAAATTTTGTGATATATTAAGTTTAAAATAAAGCAATTTCGAGGGAATATGTAACTTAAAGAAGTTATAGAAAAAAGATATTCGTGCAGAAATTATTTGCCTTTTGCGATTACCGACAATCAAATAAAACTAATTGTGGAGTCGGCAAGGCTGGCACCATCAAGCAAAAATGCTCAGCAATGGAAATTTGTTTGCATTAAGGCAGAAAAAGAGTGCCATGATATTGCCAATATGCTTGAAGAATATTATATAAAAAACAAAGATAATCCTCAAAAAATAGCAGGCGCCGGAAGCACTTTTGCAACCGGAAAAATTTTGGAACAGTGCCCTGCCATTATTTTAGTTTTTGAAGACAGCAAGTATATTTCAAGAGACAAGGTTGAAGATATTTCAGGCTTGCTTTCTATTGGTGCGGCGGTGGAGCACATGGCTTTAACGGCAACCGATATGGGTCTTGGAAGTTTGTGGATTGCGGACACTTTTTACATTCACGAACAAGTTGCTGATTATATTTTAAATAAGCTAAAAGGTTCAGCGCACGAAAACTTTATTGACAAAAACAACCATTTGATTTGCGCAATGGCAATTGGCGAGCCTGCCGAATCAGGACATTCTAAAAATAGAAAAAGCCTTGACGATATTCTTTGTATTATTAATATTTGATAAAAAACATGAAAAACAAAACAAAATTTGCATTTTTGTTTTGTTTTTTGTTATTTATTAAGCTTAAAAAGTTTTGTTAAAAATATTTTTGTGTTATTATAAATATGATGGATAAAAATTATTATTTTTCGATTGATGTGGGCGGAACCGATATAAAAGGCGGAGTGGTTTCTTGTGACGGAACCATTTTAGCTTGCACAAAAATTCCGACAAACGCAAGAGCCCTTAAGTTTGACCTATCACAAAGCATTGTTAATCTTGTTAATAAGTTAGAGGTCGTTTCTGGTTGCAAAGTATCAAACGCTCTTGGAATAGGAATCGGACTTCCCGGTTTGATTGACAGCAACAGAGGAATTTTAAGACATTCAGGAAATTTGGGTCTTTCAAATTATCCTATCATTTCAAAACTTGAAAATCATTTTGATATTCCGATAAAAATTGCAAATGACGCAGATGTTGCAACTATTGCGGAACTTTATTTCGGCGCAGGAAAAGAATTTGACAACTTTGTTATGATTATGGTTGGAACAGGCATAGGCGGAGGTGTTGTTATTAACAAAAAACCGCTTTCTGAGCTCGCTGATTATTCCGCAGAGTTCGGGCATATGAAAGTTACCGATAAAAAAATTCTTTGTACTTGCGGAAGAACAGGTTGTTTTGAAGCGGTTGCTTCAACAAGAGCACTGACCAATTTGATAACGTCCGAACTCTCAAAAAATCAAAAATCAAAAATTTTAAATGATTTTCATATCAGCGAAGTTTCTGCAAAAACTTTGTTTGACTATATCGGGCGCGACAAAACCACAGACAAGGTTTTTGACGAATTTATCATTAATCTTGGAGACGGAATTGTTAATCTTGTGAATATTTTTTCACCCGATGCCGTTATTATAGGCGGTGCTATTTCGGCACAAAAGCAAGCACTGCTAAAACCGCTGGAAAAATATGTAAACAACAATATTTATGCCTCTAATGCAGGCAAAAAAGTTAAGTTTGTTGTGGCAAAAGAAACAGGCAATGTTGGAATAATTGGTGCAATGTGTTTATTTTTAAATTAATTGCACATTCTACAAATAAACAAAAATTGAATATTTTACATTAGGAGGAAATTATGAGATTGAATTTATCAAAGAGTGGACTTAAAGAAAATGAATTTTATGCAAGAGATTATGAAAAAAGAATTAAGGAAATTCATGAACAGCTTCACTCAAACGACCACAGCGCTGGCACAACTTGGGTGGATTGGCCTCTTACTTATGACAAAAAAGAATTTTTAAAGGTTTTAAGACTTGCTCGCGATATAGAAAAAAGTTCAGAAGCACTGCTTGTTATCGGAATCGGCGGGTCTTATCTTGGGGCAAAGGCCGGAATTGAACTTCTTGCAAAACGAAGCAAAGTTGAAGTTATTTTTGCTGGGCTTAATTTTGACTACATTGATTTAGCAGAAAAACTTGATTATCTTAAAGACAAAGATGTTACTGTTAATGTGGTTTCTAAGTCGGGAACAACGGTTGAAATTTTAACCACTCTTTCTATTGTTGAAAAGTGGATGAAAAACAAATATAAAAATGACTTTAAGAAGCGAATGATATTTACTACCGACAAAGAAAAAGGATATCTGAGAAACAGAGCTGAGCAAGACGGAATTGAGCTTTTGACCGTTCCTGATAATATGGGGGGAAGATATTCGGTTCTTTCTTCGGTGGGTATACTTCCGTTTGCGGTTGCGGGAATAAATATAAAAAAAGTTATGGAGGGCGCTCTTGATGCCATGCACGAACTTTCGGGCAATGAAATCGAAAGCAATGCAGCTTACAGATATGCTATATATCGCCAGCTTATTAACAAAAAATTCGGGAAAAGAATTGAACTGTTTTCTTCATTTTCAAGCAAAATGAAAGGCTTTGGTGAATGGCTCACACAACTTTTTGACGAAAGCGAAGGAAAAGAAGGCAAAGGACTTTTTGTAACTTCCCTTACCTTTTCAACCGACCTTCACTCTGTTGGACAATATATTCAACAAGGAACTCCAATGCTTGCAGAAACCTTTATTGATGTTGTTACTCCTCAAAAAGACAATCAACTTTCACAAATTCCGCTATCTAGCCCAATAAAGTTTTTGGACGGAAAGTTTGTAAGCGAAATTTGCAGAGCGGGCTTTGAAGGAACAGTAAAAGCTCACAGCGAGGCAGGCGTTCCTATTTGCATAATTTCCATTGACGAAATAAACGAATTTAACTATGGCTATCTTGTTTATTTCTTTGAACTTGCCTGTGCTGCCAGCGGATATCTTTTGGGAGTTAATCCATTTAATCAGCCGGGCGTTGAACAATACAAAACTTATATGAAAGAACTTTTAAAAAATAACTAACAAAAACACCACTAGCAAGTGGTGTTTTTTAATAAATATCTTCTGTTGAATTAAAATAATCTTTTGAAAAAAATTCTTCCAAGGTTATTCCCGCTCCGCAACAAAGTTTTTTATTGTGATTATTTGTGGACTTTTGGTTTTTTTGTTAACAAAATCAAACACTGTTTACGGCGTTATATTAGACTCCAAACACAATGCCGTTAAAGTTGTTTTTCTTTCTTCAACCAATTCTTTTATTCTTTTTATAATAGCTTCTTCTAAACTCATAATAATCCTTACGCTTTATCGTAATCAGTTTATCTTATTATTTGTTTTTTATTCTTACGGCATGCCGTAACCATTCTTTCAAAAAGTAAGTTAAACACATGAGATATTCTGACGATACATTAAATATA
>CAQFKO010000028.1:0-3925 GCA_948787875.1 uncultured Eubacteriales bacterium | reverse complement strand
AATGAATAAAGTATCAATAACTTTATATTCAATTTTATAATTATTTTTTAATTTTTGAATTAACTTTCTTTTTGGTTGCGTCTATTTTTGCAGTAATTGTTGTTTTTGAAGGTTTTGCATCTGCTTTTTTTGGAGCAGTTCCTTCGGTTTTTGCAATTTCGGCAAGTGATGCAACCACGCCAGACAAATCTTGAATATTGCTTGGAACAATAAGTTTTGTGCTGTTTCCGTTTGCAAGTGCTTCAAGTGCTTCATAAGCTCTGATGGTTAAATAACCTGCTGATGGTCTTGCGGCATTAACAAACTCAATAGCTTTTGCCATACCTTCTGCCTCTTTTTCAAGAGTGGCTTTGTTTGCTTCGGCTTCCAAAATTTGTGCTTCTTTGTCTGCTTCGGCTCTTAAAATTTTACTTTGCTTTTCACCTTCGGCAACAAGAATTTGACTTTGCTTTTCACCTTCGGCTCTAAGAATTGCTTCACGACGTTCACGTTCTGCACGCATTTGTTTTTCCATGGCATCACGAATATCTTTTGGAGGAAGAATGTTTTTAAGTTCCACACGGTTTATTTTGATGCCCCATGGGTCAGTTGCCTCGT
Organism: uncultured Eubacteriales bacterium; assembly: GCA_948787875.1. Lineage (GTDB taxonomy): Bacteria > Bacillota > Clostridia > Christensenellales > UBA1242 > RGIG1681. Next base: position 3,328 of record CAQFKO010000028.1, on the reverse strand, counting down.
CAAGAATGATACGCATTTTTGCGTTAACTGTGTCACGAGAAGTAAGAGTTTCGTCTAATTCAAGTTCACCTACTATGTTTCTGAGAGTGGTTGCTGTTAAGTTTTCAATTGCATTGATTGGGTGCTCAACACCATAAGTATAAAGCTTTGGGTCTGTTACTTGAAAATAAACAACGGTGTCTATTTGCATGGTAACATTATCTTTTGTGATAACAGATTGAGGTGCAAAATCTGCAACTCTTTCTTTTAAAGAAACAACATTTCCCGCACGCTCTGCGATTGGAATAATAAAGTGAACACCACTTCCGATAACTCTGTGGTATTTTCCGAGTCTTTCAATAACTCTTGCGGTTGACTGACGAACAACCTTAATTGATGTAGCGGCCAAGATAATTGCAAGTGCCACTACTACTATTGCAACAATAATTGCTGGATGCATAATAATATCTCCTTTAATAAAAAATTTTTTATTCTTTTTCAACGATAAATTTGTTTCCTTCAACAGAAACAATCTTTACCTTTTCGTTTTCGGCAATTGCTTCGCCGTTTTTGCTAACCGCTCTCCACACTACATCGTTAACCCTAATCTCTCCCGCATGCTCTGCCTCAATGGCTTTTAATAAAGTATGCGATGTTCCGATCAAAATGTCAAGATTGGTTTTGCTTTTTGTGTTTTTTAATAATTTCTTGCAAATTATTCCTACGCTTAGAAGAAGAACCACTGAAACGATTAAGAATACTACAATCTGAATTGTTATGTTCACTTTGCACAACGCCAAAATAAATGCAACGAGGCTTCCGACCGAAAACCAAACACAATCTAGTTCAAGTGAAAATACTTCAATCAAGATGGTCACAAGAAATATTGCAACCCAAACCCAAACCATATTTCCCTCCTTATGCTTTTATTATAATATTTTATTAAAATAAATGTCAATATATAACTGACCCATTGCAAAAAATGTCGAAAATTTTTGTGCAATATTCAAGTCTTAAAAATTTTGCAAAACAAAAAACGGCATTAGCCGTTTTTGCTGTTTTTATTTAATAAGTCCCACAAATTGATTCCATGTTCCCGGGAAGAACATAAATATTACAACAATTGCTATTGCAATATAGAATAAAATTCTGAATGCAATGTTCTTATCTGCAAAAAATTCAAGACCAACAATTGCCACAACAATGAGTGGAGCATAAGTTCTTATTACTTGAAGAACATTCATTATAAATGTGCCTTCCGGAATAAAACTCCATGTTGAATTTATGCAAAGAACCAAATATACCAAAACCGTTACAACCGCTGCAATACAACCAATAACATCAAGAATTTGTTTTCTTACTGCTTTACTGTTATCTACCATAAAACCTCTCCTTCAAATTTATACTTTAATATTACAAGTAATTTTTTGATTTGTCAAACTCTTGAAATATTTTTAATCAACATTTAAAAAATTTTTACAAAATTTTGACACACATTGCATTTGTGGGAATATGATATATTAGACTTGAACAATTCAAGTCTGAAACAAAAGACAACTTCATACCACCAAAGAAAACTTCTACTACATTTTATGGGCTTAATTTGGCGGACAAAAAGTATTGAACTTGTTTTGCAATGACTTAGACTAAGTTGCAATGCTTGTGACAAATTTTTTGATTTTGCCACAATCAGTTAGCCAACATATAAGATTTAAAAAATCTTTAACCTTATCCAAAACTTCTCTCTCAAAAATTTATCACCTTTGAAAATCTATTTCAAACTCATTCCCTATTACCTGAGCCTTTATTTAAAGCGGCAAAATTGCCGCTTTTTTATTGCTTTAATTTTAGCATAAAATAATATAACTTTACTCAAAATATTTATATGAAAAAAAATATTGATGTTTATGACCGCCTTTATAACTCTGACCTTAAACACCTTGAAAAAAATCTTGCAAACTTTGTTAACGAAAAAAGAAGAACTTCTGGAAATAAAAGAAACACCAACAGAAGCGTTTAATTTTTCAGCTACTAGTATTAGGGCTTGAAATCAAGCATATTTTATGTTAAAATTTTTTTATGGAACATATAGAAGATTTCAGTTTAACCGAAGAGCAAAAAATCGAAATGCTTGTTTCTTTTATCTTGGATTCAAAAAAATATATAAAAGAATTCGGAAAAAGTTATAACAGCGATACAAAATTGATTAGTCATGCTTATATGTGTTCGCTTTATGGCTATGAGGGTTTTCCGACGGTTTTAAGCGACCAAGACTTTAAAGACTTTGACGGCATTACACTTTTTAGGGGAAATATATCAAACGAAAACAATGCCAACCTTTTGGCAGACTTTGACTATCACCACGGCTACGGAGCGGCGTGCTATGGAATTTATTCTTCAAATACAAAAATTATTGCAAAGTCGTATGCCGCACTAAAAGATAAAAATGTTATTACCTTTAAAATTGGCAAAAACATTGTTAACTTCAATGATTTGGCTCAATATATAAAATGTTTGTTTGATAATAAAGAATATTCGGTTTTTGATTTGAAAAATAAAAATCACATTAAAAAAATCAAAAAACTTAAAGATTATATTAAAAATTTAGATGCATCTGACCATGAAGATTTGTTTTGGTCGTTTGCACTAAATCGTTCGCTTATGGCAATTTATCTTGGCTATGATGCTATTGTTTGCGACCAAAACACCACTATTGCAGGCGTTGAAACAGAGCAAACTTTTAATCCTCTGAATTACATTATTTTAAATAGGTCGGCAATTACTATAAGCCAAAGTGAGTTTGACAGAATTTGCAATAGTTCAATAAAATATAAAGACGGACTAATAAACTTTGACAAAAAAAGCGCAGCTCAGTTTTTGCATCAAAGCGATTATAAAAGAAAACAAAGGGGAGAAGAATAATTCTTCCTTTTTTATATGATTTTTATTAATTATTTGCATTTTAAAAAAGATTGTGTTATACTGCTTTTGCCGTTACATAAAACAATAAAAATTTTCAAACATTTAAAACACATGAGGGTATAGCTCAGCTGGATAGAGCGGTCGCCTCCTAAGCGACAGGCCGGAAGTTCGAATCTTCTTACTCTCACCAAAAACAAAAAAGACATCTAAAACCAGATGTCTTTTTTTAATAATATTGAAATTTAATTAGTTTCTATAACAAACAATCTTTCATAAATAAGACGACCTTTTAATTTATTCTGTTGATTCAACAAAGGCGAAAATATCTTTACTAATGAAACATCAATTAATGCAACAGAATAATCTATATAAGTATAGTTTTCATCACTATTTATGTCGAACATAAAAATATAATCAATTGAACTAT
>CAQFKO010000027.1 GCA_948787875.1 uncultured Eubacteriales bacterium | reverse complement strand
ATATTTATTGGAATTATTGTCGATAATTCGCCATATAGTTGATTACACATAAAATACCTAATTTTTTCGTTTGGGAATAAATATTTTAATAATTTAAATCTTCTTTCGTTATTCATACTGTACCTCTTCTATTAATAACATATACTCTCACTACTTTCTAATGCAACTATTTTATATACCATTTTAATAAAATATTGTTGAGTAGTGAGGGGGATTATGAAGCAAGACTTTGTTGAATTTAAAGAAAGGTTGCAAGAATTATTGGAAGAACATAAAATCAATAGATATGCTTTATCTAAAAAATTGGGTGTTTCTTCCACAACCATTAACGGTTATTTCAATAAAAATTATTATCCCGAAATTGATATTGCAATAAAGTTGTCAAGGTATTTTAAATGTTCGCTAAATTATTTGTTGGGTCTTTCAGATATAAATAATTATTGTGAAGGTTTATTTGATAGCAAACTTTTTATTGTCAGATTTGATTTGCTTAGAAAAGCAAATGGTTTATCAATAAATGCTGTTATGGAAGATTTGAAAATGAGTGAATATAATTATTATAGGTGGAAGGCGGGAAGGTTTCCGAAAACCAGCAATTTGATTGATGTTGCAAAATATTTTGATGTCAGCATAGATTATTTGGTAGGTATTAGTGAAGAAAAATAAAAGATTGCATATCAGCAATCTCTTAATTGTTGTCAATTTACGACTCCGAAATGTAGCCGTTTTTAATTAAATAAGCTTCAAGGGTGTCATTTACGCTAAGCACAATTTTTTTGTGAGCATCGTTTTTTATATATTCCATGCATAAATACCACAATTTAATTTTGTTTTCAGCAAAGTCGTTACCGCCTTTTGACCTAAATTTTTCATAATATACTTTAAGCAAGGTTTCTTGGTCGGGGTAGCAAAGAGTGTATTTTATGTTGTTTTTTTCATAAAGTTTAAGCATTTCAAAAACATCTAAGTGAACAAACACAACAGCATATTTTTTTTGAGCCGCTTTTATTGCCGAAATATAGTTTTTGGGAAAGTCGGGGTTTCTTTTGCAATTATTTTCGGCATTTGTATTGAATTGTTCGTCAGCAGAAAAATTTGAGTAGTCATATTTATAAAAACTGCTCTCGATATCAATCACATTTTTATATTTTTTTGATAGGTCGGTTTTTCCTATTCCCGCAAAGCCGGCAATAATAATTGATTTTTTCATAACATTCCTTTTTTTATTCCATAAAACTTGTTATGTGATAAGAAGCAAATCCGCTCTGGTTTGCCCGCCGATATCTTGATTTTCAAGCACTCTGTCGTTGTAGCGATATTCACAAAGTGTGCCGTCAAAGTCCACAAAAATCTTTTTATATATTCTTCAATTTTTTTTTATTTATAAGTACCTCTGTTTTATTATAAATAATTTAAGCATTGGGTTCAATCAAATTATTGTCTGTTTTGCGAATTAAAATTCCGCTCTTGTTAAGTTTATAGTTTTTAAACCTTAATATCAAAAACAATATCAGCCCCAAAACTCCGCAAGAAATTTGCGCAATGTCTGTGTTGAATGGTGTGATAAGAATAACAGATAGTATTGTTCTTAAACTTTTTGCAAAAACTTTAATTGCGGTGGCCTTTGCGGGTGAATATTCCAATTGCAAAAAAGTCTGCAAGTTTGATTTAAAAATATTAACCAAAATATCTGCAATTTGAATGCATAAATAAATTATTGCAATTTTTAATGAAACGTTGTATGCTCCAAACAATCCAAAGAATAAAGCTACGCAAAGTGCGATGTAAGTGATGGAAATTACCGCCGAATATTTTATGGCTTTTTTGTAGTTGTAACAAGATTTTGAAATGTCTATTTTTGCGATTTTTGATGTAACGTTCACTGCGTCCCAAATTGGATCGGTTATAAGATTTATAAAACTGATTGCAAGATAATATTCTTCACCAAAGCTAAAAGCAAGTCTAAACCCAAATAAATAAATAAGTAGCATCAAAATATTGTCCAAAATATTCATTGACTCATATTTAAAGTTTTTTAAAATATTAAAGTCAAATTTGAATTTTTTTATGGTGAACCCTAGCCAAATTATTATATAAATAAATAGTGAAACAAAGTTAGAAAGAAAAATTGCTGTTTGGTTTTTTGTTATCAGCGCAGAAATAACGGTGGAGAGTAGGTTTAAAGCAATAAAGCCCAAACTGCAAAAGTTGCCAAGTTTATCTTTATTGTCAAAATAAAATTTTTCAATAATAATATTGCACACATAGCCCAAAAACAGTTGCCCGATAGCCATTAATGTGAAGGTGTGATATATTTTAGGGTCAAGGTTCATAAATGCTATGTAGTTATCCACAAAAATTGCAACTATACCAAAAATTATTGCACCGAAGAGTATTCCCAAAATCATTCCGCTTTGCTCGCAGTTTTTGTTGTTTTCTTTGTTTGCTCTTATGTTAGAAGCACAAGAAAAAAAACTTATAAGCACAGCGACGACAAATTGAAGTGGGTAAGTAATAGAAAATATTCCGGAAAATGCAGAGTTTTCTGTAATTATGCCCAGCAAAAAATAAGTCAAAACATTTAAAGCAGAAAAGGCAAGGGCAGTCAAAGAAATTGTAAAGTATCTTTTCATATTAAAATTATACAAAAATGAATAAGCTGTGTCAAAAATATTGAATAAAAACAAAATTTTTCATAAAAAAAGCAAGGCTAAAAATTGCCTTGCTTCGACGATGGTGCGGATGAAGGGACTTGAACCCCCACGCCTTTCGGCACAAGATCCTAAGTCTTGCGTGTCTGCCATTTCACCACATCCGCATGATTAATATTATAATCAAAAAATCAAAAATTGCAAGAAAAAGTTTAATATTATATAATATTTAAAAATAATTTATTTGCTTTTATAATTATTAATTTATTATATAAAAATAAAAAGATACAAAATTATTTTGTATCTTTATTTTTTGTTTTGATTTGAGATAAATGATGTTTATACATTTTGTTTGCGTCATTTAAAAAGAACTCTGCAACTGCTTTTGAATCCGAAAACTCTTTTGACAATTTTAAAAAACTTTTAGGATTTGCAACAATCACTGTATTTGATTTTTTGTGAAAATACATATTTACAATGCTTATATCTTTTTGTGAAGTTTCGTTAAATTTTTTTGCAAGTGTCCAAAAGCCACCAAAGTATTCAGTGAGTTCGTCATGATAGCCATCGCTGGAATTTTCGGGATAGATAAGAATATTTACATTGTTATTAAGTTCTTCAATGCTTGTTTTGATTGTTGAAATAAACTTTGAGTTGGGGTAGGTTGGAATTATTCTGAAACCTTTATAAAATAATGCCATAATCGGTGTTAAAATTGTCGACAGCAAAAAAGAAACAAATTTGCTGTATTTCTTTTTTTGGTGAAAGTAAACATGGTTAAGATATTTCCAGCGCATTTTAAAACCGCCACACATTTCGTATGTGCCCCACATTCTAAAACGAGTAGGGAGGTAAAGTTCATAGGTTATTGGTCCGCTAGCCGCACAGTGATTGCTTAAATAAATGGTTGCACCATTTGGCTTTTCTCCCAAATATATAAATTTCGGTTTTCGCTTAAAAATTTTGGCTATTTTTTTTACAAATCTGAAAAATGGTCTGCGATTTGGTTTTTGTTTGATTTCCATAATTTAATTGTAACATGAGTTAACTTTTTTTGCAATTAAAAATAGCTTTGACAAATTTTGCAAAAAAGTTAAATTATATATTTTTAAAGAAAATTGTAATAAAAAAGCCGACAAGTTTTTCTTGTCGGTTTTTTGGTGGCTCATCCGAGATTCGAACTCGGGACCCCTTGATTAAAAGTCAAGTGCTCTACCGGCTGAGCTAATGAACCATTTTATTTGGATATGTTTTTTGCAAACTGAACTAGACATATTTATTATAATTAAAATTTGATTTTTTGCAAGAGATTTTGTCAAATTTTAAAAAATAATTTGTTTTGGCTGGGGTGGAAGGTTTCGAACCCTCGAATGTGGGAGTCAGAGTCCCATGCCTTACCACTTGGCGACACCCCAATATTCGATTTTTGTCGCACATTCCTAGCCTTATTTTTTGGCTGGGGTGGCAGGATTCGAACCTACGCGTGAGAGAGTCAAAGTCTCTTGCCTTACCGCTTGGCTACACCCCAAAATAATTTTTGTGGGGTGGGAGGTGGGATTCGAACCCACGACCTCAAGATCCACAATCTTGCGCTCTAACCTACTGCGCTACACCCACCATAAATTTGGTGTGTCTTGAGGGATTCGAACCCCCGACCCTCGCCTTAGAAGGGCGATGCTCTATCCAGCTGAGCTAAAGACACAAAACCCTTAAAGGGTTGGAGCGGGTGATGAGAATCGAACTCACGCAGCCAGCTTGGAAGGCTAGTGCTCTACCATTGAGCTACACCCGCATACAAATTTTACCCTACTATACTAACATTTTTTTTAAATAATGTCAATAAATTTTATCAAATAATTGCGAATTATTTTATTGCAATTTTTGTGATAGTATATTATAATAAAAAAGTTAGCAAAAACAATATGCGGACGTGGCGAAATGGCAGACGCGTAAGGTTCAGGTCCTTATGAGGGTTAAACTTCATGCAGGTTCAAGTCCTGTCGTCCGCACCAATATAGTAAAACCGAACCAAAAACTAATTTAAGGTTAAAGGCTCGGTTTTATTTTTTTGCATATATTTATTGTAAATTAAATATGTTATATTACAATTTCTTGATTATATTTAGAATAAGTGGTATATTTGAGTAGCAAAAATAACAACAATAAACGGAACGGAAAAGCATGGCGTAACCTTTAAATAAAAGGGATGTTAAAAATTTATTTAGAAATAATAAAACTATGAATTTTAATGAAAATAAAATTAAATTGACTTTTAGAAAACTCAGTGAAAAAGAATTTGAAGAAGTTCTTAACTTACACTATGTTGAAAATTTTAAAGAGGTGGAAAGAAAGTCTTTTGAAAGAATAAGAAGGCTTAGAGCAAGTGAAAATTATTTGTGCTATGGCTTTTTTGAACAACAAAAATTAGTTGTTTTTTTGTTTGGCTATTTAAAAGAAAAATATTTTCTTGTGGATTATTTTGCGGTTTGCGGAAAAAATAAGGGGCATGGTTATGGAACTTGTGCATTTAAAATAATTAAGGAACGATTTTCTGAAAAAATAATTTTGATTGAGGTGGAAAGTCCTTCGCAAAATTTAGAAGACGAAATTTTGGTTAAAAGATTAAATTTTTATAAAAAATTAGACATGAAAAAAATCGGGCTAAATGCTACGCTTTCGGGTGAGTGTTATGAGATTTTGGCTTCTGAAAAAATTGATGCACATTTGGCAAAAGATGTTTTGTTTGAAATGTATGAAGAAATGCTTGTTGGTAAAATACGAAAAGTTAAAATAAAGTTTGATTTTGTTTCTTAGTTATATTTATTGTTTTATTAAATAAAGTCAAAATTTTGGCTTTTTTTTATATGCACAATTTTTTTTAACTTATTTTATTTATAAAAATGCTTAATTTCCCTTAATCTTTTTATATGCAACTGATAGTTGCGTTTTTTCCAACTAAAATAGGTTGTTTTTAAAGTTTCAAAAATTTATAATAATATTATAAAGGAGACAGTTATGGATATAAAAATAGCAGACAGATTGCAAGCAATCAGAAAAAAGCACGGGTATTCGCAAGAAGAACTTGCTGACAAAATTAATGTTTCAAGACAAGCAGTTTCAAAATGGGAAAGAGGCGATGCTTCGCCCGACACAGATAATTTGATAGCTCTTGCAAAAATATATAATATAACAATAGATGAGTTATTGAATGGAGATGTTTCAGTCCCTGAAATCGAAAAGCCAATAAGAGTTATTGTTGAAGAAGATAAAAATGAAGACGAAGATAATCTTAATTCAAAACAAAAATTAATATTGTCGATTGTCAGCGGAAGCTCTTTGCTGTTTGCAACAATAATTTATTTAGCTTTTGGCTTTTGTTTTAATTTGTGGCACCCGCTTTGGATTGTATTCTTGATTTTACCGTTTTCGGCTTCTTTGACAGATGCAATTTTAAAAAAGAATCCAAGAAACTTTGCTTATCCTGTGGTTGTCGCGGCTGTTTATGTTTTATCTGGCTTTTTTACAGGTTTGTGGCATCCATTATGGATAATGTTTTTGACTATTCCTATTTATTATCTAGCTATTGATACATTTGATTTTTTTAACAAAAGAAAAGAAAAATAAATTAGTAAAAAAGATAAGCTAAATAGCTTATTTTTTTTGTTCTAATTTGTTGACTAAATAATAAAATAAGAATATACTAAAACTATCGTTTTAAAACAAGTGTTTTAGATAGGAGGATTTATGCCACAAAAAGCAAAGTTTTCTAAGGAAGAAATTATTGAGGCATCACTAGCAATTGTTGAAAATGAGGGGATTGAAGCCTTGACGGCAAGGTCGCTTGGAAAAAGTTTGGGAAGTTCCGCTCGCCCGATTTTTACAACATTTAATAACATGGAAGAGGTTAATGTTGCGGTTATAAAAAAAGCCAAGCAAATTTATAATAGCTATATTGAAGATGGCTTAAAAGAAGAACTTGCATTCAAAGGCGTTGGAACGGCATATATAACTTTTGCGGGCAGTCATTCAAAGTTGTTTCAGCTTTTGTTTATGAAAGAAATGAAAAATATTCCGCACTTGGATTCCATTTTGGGCGAAATTGACGACAGTTATGCAAAAATTTTAAATTCAATCACAAAAAATTATGCTGTCAGCCAAACCGTTGCAAAAAAGTTATATGAACATCTTTGGGTGTATTCGCATGGAATAGCTGTGTTGATTGCTACAAAAATGTGTAAGTTTGAGCCCGAGCAAATTTCGAAAATGCTAACGGAAGTGTTTTTGGGCTTATTAAAAAAATTTAAAAGTGAGGAAAGTTTATGATTGTTGCAAAAAATATAAAGAAAAGCTTTAATTTTGGAAAAACAGAAGTCTTGAATGATGTTTCGATAGAAATAAATGACGGCGAATTTGTTGCAATTTTGGGGGCTTCGGGCTCTGGAAAATCTACACTTATGAATATTTTGTCGGGCTTAGAGCGTGCAGACTGCGGAAGTGTTGTCGTTGATGAAACCAATTTAACCGAGCTTAATGACAAAAAACTTACTGAGTTTAGAAAAGATAATGTTGGATTTATTTTTCAACAATATTATCTTTTGCCTCATTTAAGCGTTCTTGGAAATATAAAGCTGGGTGCAAATATTGCAAAAAATTCAGATTTTCAAGAAATTGTGCAGGCTTTGGGACTTAGTGAAAAGCTAAAATCCAAACCTTTTGAACTATCGGGCGGAGAGCAACAAAGAGTTTGTATTGCGAGGGCATTGTCAAAAAAGCCTAAGATACTTTTTCTTGATGAGCCAACAGGTGCTCTTGACGAAAAAACGGGAAGAGAGGTTCTTGATCTTATTATGAAAGAAAAGCAAAAATATGGCTTTACTATGATTATGGTAACTCATAATCAAAATATTGCGGAGATGGCAGAAACCGTTGTTAAACTTGGCAGCGGAAAAATTGTTGAGGTTTATAAAAACAAAAAACAAAAGTCTGCTTTTGAGATAGGGTGGTAGATTATGTTAGTTTCAATAAAAGATACCCTAAAATTAGTAGGAATAACCATTGTTTGTTTTTGTGCGGTGTATGTTTGTACTTTTTTCTTAAATTATTATATAGATGTTTTGCCACTCAAAAATTCGGTAAGTGCCGAAGCTTTGCCTTTGTATAACGCTCAACTTGCAACGGCGAAAATGACCTGCGGAATAACAGGAGGCGTTCTTGGGCTTATTGCAATAATAATGCTCGTGTTTTATATAAAAATTTATGTTGATACACATTCAAGACAACTCGGAATTTTTAAAGCAATGGGCTATTCCGATTTAAAAATTTCAAAAAGTTTTTTGGTTTTCGGTTTAAGCACCTTTATCGGCTGTGCTCTCGGCTTTGGACTAGCTTGGGCAAGTATGCCATTTATTTATTCCGAAATGTCCATTGATGTTTTGCCGGAAGTCGCAATAAACTTTCACCCAATATTGCTGATTTTTCTTGTTTTTGTTCCAACAGTTTTGTTCTCATTGTTATCATTTTTGTTTGGAATTTTTGCCCTAAAAAAAACTCCTTTGTCGCTAATAAACAACTCGTCGGAAAGTGTTAAGGTCTATAAAATCAAAACAAATAAAATTGAAAAACCAGAGCAATCGTTTTTGATTGATATGAGCAAGAGCAGTATTAGGTCAAAAAAACTTTTGGTGTTTTTTGTTACTTTTGCAAGTTTTTGTTTTGCTTCAATGGTTCAAATGGGGCTTTCTATGGAAGACCTTGTTTCCGGAACAATGGGCTATATGATTTTGGCAATAGGTTTGGTTCTTGCAATAACGGCAAGCATAATGTCTTTAACTTCGCTTATTCGTTCAAACGAGAAAAATATTTCTATCATGAAAGCCTTTGGTTATGGCATAAAAGATTGTTTCTTGGCGGTATTTTCACTGTATATTCCGTTTTTGGTGCTTGGGTTTATGTTGGGAACGATTTATCAATATGGGCTTCTTTTGGTTATGATAAATATTGTGTTTAAATCCGTCGGGAATATTCCAAGTTATACTTTTAATGTAGAAATGTTGTTTGTTACGCTGGCATTGTTTGTTGTGTTTTATTTGGCGGTTCTGTTGGTGTATTATTTTAAAGTAAAAAAAGTTTCTATAAAAAAAGTTATGATGGATTAAATATCTTTGCTTTGGTTTTTGGTCATAAATAAAGTTTTTCTTTAATATATTTATATTGGGGAAAGAAAAAAATTAAAACAATTTTTGAAAACATAAAACTTTATTTATCATAAAAGTTTTATTAAAATAATTGTTTGATTTCAAAAAATCTTAAATAGTGACAAATTTAAATAAAATGTCACGCTTTATTGACATATTGTTATAATTATGTTACAATAAATTCAGAAATTATTTACGGAGGGAGAAACATGAACAGAACTGAAAGAGAAGAAATAAGAAATTTACCTGAAAAATATAAGCCAATTGGCGCTTGGGGCTATGTTGGATATTCAATTCTTTATTCCATTCCCGTACTTGGTTGGTTGTTTTTGCTTATATTTGCTATCAGTGGCGGAAATATCGCAAGACGCAGTTTTGCAAGATCATATTTTGCTAAATTTTTGATTGTGGTAATTATTTTTGTTGTTGTAATTTTGGTATTTGGTTCAACATTCAAAGCAATTTTCGATCAATATTACCAACAAATAAAAGATATGATGGATCAAATGAGTTCAATGAGCTAAATAAAAATTGCATGATTTCATGCAATTTTTTTATGCTAATTTTTTAAAAATTCAAGTTCTTTTTTCCATTCTTCAAAAGAAAATCTTGGGTTCGCTGGGCTGGTTGAAGAAAGGTAAATAACGGGAATATTTGTTTTAATGTTTTCGGTAAACAGGTTATAAGAGGTTTTTCCGTTGCAAATTATTTTATTTATATCAGTGTTTGGAGGAAGCAAAAAAGAGAAGTCTGCAATTTTGCAATCTGATTTTTCAAGAGAAATATCCGCAGAGCCTTTTAGGTCGCTTTGAACAACAACATCAAAAAGTGCAATATTGTGATTTAATAAAAACTGCTTTTTAAAGTCAATGTTATCTTCAATTTTTTCGTTAAAAACAAATTCAAGCATACGCCAAAACCTGTTTTGTTTGTTTCCGTAATAAAAGCCGTATTCTCTGCTTTTAACGCTGGGGAAACTGCCAAGAATAAGAACTTTTGAATTATTGTTATAAACTGCTTCAAATCCATTAAACATAATCTTATTTAATCATAATAAAATAATTTTGTCAAATCATTTTTGTGAAACTTAAAGTATTATGTTTGTCATAATACCCCAAATTTTCGGAATTTACGCTATATTTTATAAATAATTAATATTGAAATTTTTTTATAAAATATTTTGAAAATGAATTCAATTTTGCTATAATATTTTTGGGAGGCAGTATGGATATAAAAATTTTGCAATTGATTGAGGGTGCAAAGCAGGCAACGGGCTTAACCGTTATAATTGATGTGTTTCGTGCGTTTTCAGTAGAGGCTTGCCTTGTGGATTTGGGAGCAAAGCGAATTTATCCAATTGGTGACAAACAAATAGCTTATGACCAAAAACAAAAAGATAACAGTTTGGTATTAATTGGCGAGAGAAAGGGTGTTATTTTGCCCGGTTTTGATTTTGGAAATTCGCCTTCACAAATTATTTCAAGCGGTTTTGATTTTAAAGGTAAAACAGTTTTGCACACAACAAGCGCGGGAACGCAGGGCATAGCTAATGCAAAAAATGCAACCGAAATTTTGACGGGAAGTTTGGTTAATGCAAAGGCAATAGCAAGATATATCAAGAAAAAAAATCCGTCAGAGGTTTCTTTGGTTTGTATGGGACTTGAAGCAAAAGCTCCTATTGAAGAAGACACACTTTGCGCAAATTATATTAAAGCTCTTTTGGAAGAAAAAGATTTTGATATAGAATCGGAAACAGAAAAACTAAAATATTCTAGTGGGGCAAAATTTTTTGATAAAGATTTGCAAAATGTTTTTCCACAAGACGACTTTTATTTTTGCACAAAGGCAAACAGCTTTGATTTTGTTTTAAAATTAACCAAAGACGAAAATGGTTTAGATTATGTTGAAAAAATAAATATATAATGTTATAATAAAAAAAGAGGTAGATATGACAAAAATTATTGACGAGAATTATTTTAAAATGACAGACGGAATGCAAGCAAACCGTATTGAAGATATTCTTGACGAAGACGAAAGTGTGCTTCTTAGAACAAAGCCAAAGAAGAAAGCTTATATTTTTAATTCTTTTTTCAAAATGTTTCCGATTGCATTTATTTGGCTTATTTTTGACGGTGGTTTTCTTGCCGGAATGATTTACGGAATGGTAAAAGGCGCTATTCCTATTGCTATTTTGGCATTTATTATTCCATTTTTTGCTTTGCATTTGATTCCTGTTTGGATGTGGATTGGCGGAATTGTAAAGGCTTCTGCTGGTTGGAAAAACATTGAATATGTGTTTACCGAAAAAAGAATAATATTAAGAAGCGGACTTGTGGGAATTGATTTTGTAAACATTTATTACAGCGATATTTTGGGCGTAAATTTAAAAGTTGGTTTTATTGACAGAATTTTTAAGGTGGGCGATATTTATATTTCAGCCAACAATCAATCAGATGTATTATGGGATATTCCAAATCCATACTTTATTTTAAAGAAAATTCAAAATATTGTTGTTGATATCAAAACAGATATTATCTTTCCAAATGATCTCAGACCGGGTGAAAACCATGGTTTTAGAACCAAATACAGAGGTAGAGACTATGAATAAAAACGCCACTTTTGGTGTTTTTATTTTGTGATATAAAACTTTAAGATAAAATATTTTGGGAGTAACTTATGAAGATTATTAATACAACGCTTTTGGTAATCAGAAAAAACGGAAAAATTTTGCTTGCTAAGAAAAAGCGAGGTTTTGGTGCGGGAAAATTTAACGGGGTCGGTGGAAAGTTGGAGGAAAACGAAACTCCCGACCAAGCAATGATCAGAGAAACAAAAGAAGAGATTAATATTGTTCCGTTAAACTTTTGCAGAGTGGGTTATATTGAATATAACGAAATAATGAAGGGCGAGCGTTCTTTGGTTTGTATGCATTTATATCTTGCAAGCGATTATATTGGAGAACCACAAGAATCGGAAGAGGTTGTTCCTGCGTGGTTTGACGAAAATAATTTGCCTTGGAGTCAAATGCTCGGCGACGATATTCATTGGTATAAATATATGCTGGCGGGCAAAAAGTTTAAGGCTAAGTTTGTTTTTGATGACGATTTTAATTTGGTTAGCCATGAAGTAAATGTTGTTGAAAATTTGGATTAGGGAGAAAGTGTTATGACAGATTTGGAAGCAATTAAAGCTCGTCATTCCGTAAGGGTTTATGAAGATAAAAAAATTGAAGCTGAAAAAGTGGAAAAGCTAAATAATTTGGTGGAAAAGTTAAATGACCTTAGCAATTTAAGCATAAGCCTTAATGTGAATGAGCCAAAGGCGTTTGGAAATATTTTTGCCACTTACGGAAAGTTTAAAAATGTTTCAAACTATTTTGTTTTGGCAGGAAAAAAGTGTGAAGATATTGACGAAAAAGTGGGCTACTATGGTGAAATTTTGGTTTTGGAAGCACAAAAACTTGGGCTGAATACTTGCTGGGTGGGACTGACTTACAGCAAGGGCGTTGTGAATAAAAAAATAAAAAAAGACGAAAAGGTTGTTTGTGTCATTTCTCTTGGTTATGGAAAAACCGACGGCGCAAACAGAAAGTCAAAAACTTATAGTGAAGTTACTGACGAAATCAATGCACCCGAATGGTTTAAAAACGGCGTAATGAGCGCGCTTCTTGCACCGACGGCTTTAAATCAACAAAAGTTTAATTTTTCTTTAAACAAAGACGGAAAGGTGGAAGCAAAAAGATTTAACGGTTTTTACAGCAAGGTTGACCTTGGAATAGCAAAACTTCATTTTGAAATTGGTGCAGGCAAAGAAAATTTTGATTGGGCAAAATAAAAGCAAAGCAATTTGCTTTTTTATTTTTTTCAAATTTTTATAAAGCAGTTGCACATAATAAATTTTAAGAGAGGTTTTTATGAAGATTGCTATTATAACAGGTGCCGGAAGCGGAATGGGAAAAGATTTTGCAAAGTTGTTGGACTCTGAAAAACTTGATGAGATTTGGGCGATTTCGCTAGATAGTGAGGAACTTGACGATTTGGAATTTATGCTCCAAACAAAAGTCAAAAAATTTGCATTGGATTTGTCCAAACAAAAAAGCATAGATAATATTACAGAACAATTAAACAGCGAAAAACCAAATATAAAATGGCTGGTTAATGCTGCGGGCTTTGGAAAATTCAATAGTTGTCAAAACATAAAAACAGAAACAAGTCTTAATATGATTGATGTCAACATAAAGGCTATTGTTTCGCTGACCGATGCATCTGTTCCGTTTATGAAAAAGGGCTCAAAAATTGTTAATTTTTCTTCTGTTGCGGGTTTTCAACCCGTTCCTTACGCAAATATTTATGCGGCAACAAAATCTTTTATTTTAAGTTATTCAAGGGCTTTGAATTTTGAACTGTTATCAAAGGGTATAAGTGTTACTTGTGTTTGTCCATTTTGGACAAAAACCGAATTCTTTGAAAGAGCAGTAGATAAAGATAACAAAGTAATAAAAAAATATGTTGTTATGTATGATTCTAAAAAGGTTGTGCAAAAGGCTTATCGCGACAGTTTAAACAAAAAGCTTTTGTCTATTTATGGATTTGTTGCAAATGCACAAGTCTTTTTGACCAAAATTTTACCTGCTTCTTTGGTTTGCAAGATATGGTTAAAACAACAGCGTTTGCCAAAAAAGAAAGTCAAATAATATATTAATTTTGCGAATAATGTATAATTTTGTTTATCAGGCTCAACATAACATTAAGGTGGGTTATGAAAAAGTCTAACAAAGTTTCAATATTTTATATTTTTTCTTCTGTATCTTTGCTACTTATATTAATAGCTGGTGGAATTTACGGAATATATTTGTCGGTTGGTTTAAATTTCGCTCGTTCAACGGTTTCTAATATCACAGACGGAGCGGTCGGCGGGGCAAGAAATATTTCGTATGGTGGAACTGTTAATTTTCAGTCTTCCATGACAGGTGTCATAATGCTGTCTATTGCACTTATTGTGCTTGCGATTTTTGATTTTGTTTCGCTCATAAGACAAATCACATTTTTTAAACAATTTAAAATGGTTGAACAGTCGGGCATCACAAAAAGAATAGAAAAAAAAGTTAAGTCAAAGGGTAGAGTAATCTTTTTTGCTATAATAATCGACTTGTTATCCATAACGGCAGGAATTGCGGGCATTTTTATCAACATAAATTCTTTTGTAAATAGCAATGTTTCTTGGGTTTTGTATGTTATGGATGCACTTGTTGCTATTCTTGCGATTATTTCTTTGGTTTTGTTGATTATCAAGTTGAAGAGCAAAAAGAATATGAATAACAATTCCGAAAACAATAATTATTATTCTGATAATTATTTTGATAAGGATGAAGAAACCGAAAGACATTATAAATTTGGAAAAATGAATATTGACGAAATCGAATATAAACTTTTAAAATTAAAGAACTTAAAAAACAGCAAAATGATAACTGCGGAAGAATATCAAAAGTTGCACGACCACTTGTTAGGCAAAAGCGAAAGCATAAGCAATGAAGAAAAATCCATAAAAAATAACTAATTTGCAAAAAACAATCAAAAAAACAGTTTACAATCTTTTAAAAGAAGAGAAAAAGCTTTTAAAAGAGCAAGGCGTTGACATGAAAGACCGCAAGGCTGTTATCAGTGCAACCGCAGAACTCAGAGCAAATCAAAAGGCTGAACAAGAAGCAAAGGCAAAGGCGGAAAAAGAGACAAAAGTTACAACAGAAAAACTTTTGATTGAAATTCGTGATTTGTTAAAAGAAAAAGAGGCTTCAACCGAAAAACCTAAAAAGGCAACAGTTAAATCCAAAGCAAAAAAATAGTTTAATTATTTATCAAAATAAAAACTGACTAAAATTTAGTCAGTTTTTTTGCTGTTTAATTTCTTTAAAATTAATTTGTTAAATTTGATAATTTTTCCCGAATTAATAAGTTTTGCTAAAATCGGAGCAAACACCTGCCAGCCTACTGCAATTATAAACACATATCCGATATAGGCGTAGTTTATAAAAGAAACATAAAAACAAATAACAGTTAGCCAACCAAATAACGAAAGGGTAATAATATCGACTCTTTTTCTTATGCAACACAAAAATATAAATACGCTAATATCAATAACAGGAAGCATATAAACAAAAAGCAAATTTACTTGAAAGTTTTTAACATCAATCGCTTTAAGCACAAACCATGTTATGCAAATAAGCAAAAAGAATATGGCGTTTGCAAGAAGAAGCATATACATTTTCCATCTAAGTGGAACTGCACTTTTTGTTTTTATTGCATTAATATTTTCATTTGAAAGAGGAGACAATAGTGTGTCTGTTGAAATTCCGAAAATTTCTGCAAGTCGCTTTAATGTAAAAACATCGGGAGTGGTTTCGCCTTGCTCCCATTTAGAAATATTTTTGTTTGAATATTGCAATTTGTTTGCAAGTGCGGTTTGAGATAATCCCATTTTTTTTCTGAAAAAAGCAATGTTGCCCGCAAGCACCATTCTGTTTGAGGTGTGTTCAAAATTATTGTTGTCTGAATTTGTATTATTATCGACAGTTTTGTCGGTTTGGTTGATTTGGGTCATTTTTGCCACCTTTTGCCTTCATATTATTAATAATATACTACAAAATTAGTTTTTTTCAAAACGTTTTGAGGCAGTTTCGCTTTAAAAGCGATATGCATTTTTGAATAAGCGATATAAGCTTTAAAAGTTTAGACACCTTGCGGGTTATTTCGCTTTACATTTTGGGCATAATAATTTTATACTGCAAGTGCGAATTAAATATTTGGAGGGAATATGGCTACTTTAAATAAAATTAAACTAATTTCAGACAGCACAACAAGTTTGACGCCTGAAGAATTTAAGGAAAGAGATATTGATTATTTGGAAACATCTTATATGCTTGACAATGTGCTTTATTCTGCATTTGATAATCAAAGCGAAACTTTGGAAGAATTTTATGCAAGGCTTGATAATGTTAAGTCGTGCTCAACGGGCTGCGTAAATATTCAAACTTTTGAAGAATGTTTTGATAAATATGCAAGCAAGGGAATTCAGGTTTTTTATACGGGACTTAGCAGTTCACTTAGCTCTACTTTTTCAAATTCGGAAATTGCTGCAAAAAATATTAATGAAAAGTACGGCAAAAAATTGGTTGCCGTTGTTGACAGCAGAAGTGCTAGTTATGGAACGCTTGTTTTGCTTGATTTTGCTCAAAAACTTATCAGTGAAGGCAAGTCGCTTGAAGAACTTGAATCAGAAATCGATAAAATAGCAAAAAATATGTCTGTTGCATTTGTTGCCAGAGACTTATCTTTTATGTACAAAAGCGGAAGAATAAGTATGTTAGAGGCAGGTCTTGGAAAGATTTTAAAAATAGTGCCTATTGTTTATGTAAGTGAAAGCGGAAAATTAAAAGTGGGTGATAAATGTATTGGCAGAAAATTGACCTTTAAAACTCTTAAAAACAGATTTGTTAATTTTATTCAAACCAAAGGTCACACAAAATGCTATATCACAAGTTGCGGACTTACCGAAGATGTTGAAGAGCTTAAAAATTATATACTTGAAAACACTTCAATCAAAGATGTTAAAACAGGTTTGATAGACAAGACTCTTGCTTGTTGTTGTGGTCCAAAAACAATAGCAATCTTTTGCGGTTAAATAATCTTAAAATAAAAATCACCGAAATGGTGGTTTTTTTATTAAAACAAATCAATCAATTTTTGAAATTATTGAATAATACAAATCTTACAATTGTAAGAAATCAAGTGTTTTTCTTACATTTGTAAGATAATATTTATATGGAATATTTAGAAAGTTTCAAAAACAATATAAAATCGCTTAGATCAGAGGCGGGGCTTGGGCAAGTGGAGCTTGTAAAACGTTTGGGCGTTAGTAAGGGAATTGTCAGTCTTTGGGAAAACGGATTAAGAGAGCCTAATTTGTCTTCGCTCATTTTGATTGCCAAATTTTTTAATGTCAGCATTGATTATTTGTTGGGGTTGGAAAATTAAAATCATTAATTTGCAACTGCAAGTCGCAGATTTTTATTTTACTTTTTTACAATTTTTGATATAATTTCATAAGGTGTTACTATGGTACAAATATTTTTAAAAGTTTTTTTAATAATGCTTATTTTGTTTGCATTTATGCTTCCGGGTCTAATTCTTAAAAAGTTAAAGATGTCGGGAGAGGGCGTAACTTTGTTTTTAAGCAATTTGCTACTTTATATATGTCAGCCCGCACTTTCAATTAAGGCTTTTTGCGTGTTTTCTGATGATGCTTGGAAAATGATTTGTGAGTTAGACAAACTTACAATTCTTGCAAACTTCGGTTTGGTTGCAGGAATATCTTTGCTGGCTATGCTTGCAGTTGCACTTATTTGCAAACTTATTTTTATAAAGTCAAAAAACAAAAGCGTAACAAATATTTACAGCTATATTGCAATTTTTTCAAATTGCGGATTTTTGGGCGTTCCATTTGTTGATATGTTCACTAACGGCGACCCTTTGGCTGTTATGTATGTTATGGTTTTTAATGTTGTGTTTAGCTTTTTGTGTTGGACACTCGGGGTTGTTTTGATTACGGGAGATTTCAAAAAGATAAGTTTCAAAAAGGTTATACTTAATCCCGCAATTCTTGCAAATATTATCGGTTTAATAGTTTTCTTTGTTCCTCAGATTAATATTTTTATGATGGACGGCTTAAAAGAACTTCAAATTTTGCCTTTGTATTTGGCATATATGACCGCACCTGTTTCTATGATTATTGTCGGAATTCGTGTTGCCGATATGAATTTAAAACAGCTTTTTTGCAAAAAAGGAGCATATCTTGCGGGTGTGCTTAGGCTTATAGTAGCACCTGTTGTTACCTTTGGAATTGCGGCACTTATTTATCTTTTGGTATCAAGCACAAGAGGCTCGCTTCTTGGCAGTGATGCATACATAATTTTGGCACCTGTTATAGCAATGGCCATGTCGCCTGCGGCGTCTATTGTTGCAATGGCTGAGCGCTTTGACGGAGACAAAGAAACCGCCACCTCAACCTTTTTGAATAACACTCTAATAAGCATTGTTACAATTCCACTGATTATAATGGCAACAATGGCACTTTGGGGCGTTATAGTTTGATTAAATTTGAGAGGTAAATTGTGAATACTGTGGAAACGCATAGAGGTTTTGAATCTTCGAAAGATAAGTTAAAAAAGCTAAAATATTCTTTTTCTGTGCGTTCTTTATTTATGATAATATTTGGAATTATGCTGTTTGCAACAAATATTATATTGTTTGGATTTTCTATTGTTCAGGCTTTTGAAACCAGAAGTATTTTAGATATAATTATGTTTTTTGTATTTGGAATGTTTGGAATAATTGCCTCGGCTATATTGATATTTTTGTTAACAATTGAGCTTTCTCTTCCTCCCAAAAAATCAGGAAACTTTATTATTTTTAATATAAACAAGTCAAACATAGGCATTGAATCGGAGGCAAAGGAAAGAAAAAAACATTTGGCATTTGTTATAATAACTTTTATTATTTTGTTTGCTATTGGAGTCGGTATATTGTCTTATTATATCGGAAATAAAGTCAAGTATTCAAAATATCCCACCGTTACCGCCACGGTTATTGAACTTGTGAATACCGGCGATGGTTCAAAATGCAAATATAGATATGAAATTGACGGAACAACTTATGTTAAAGTGGGGCATATTGAAAGTTCGGGTGGGGCACAGGCTTATGTGGGCGACAAGGTAGAACTAAAATATAATCCCGAAAATCCAAACGAAATTATGGTAAAAACCGAAAATATGTTCTTTTTATTGTTTGCAAGCTTCTTTATTTATTTTGCATTTATAATTATTGTTATTGAAATAGAAACTAAACTTGAAAAAAAAGGCAAGAGTCGCCCCAAATTAATGCTTGCATATATTTTGTTGGGACTGTCGGCGATTTGTTTTTTGGCGGCATTTTCAATAAAAAGTTATCCTGATTTTATTTCTTATTTTGCGGATAATCTGTGGTTGTTTTTTTTAATGATGTTTACAAATGTAGGTTTGTTAGAACTTTTTGGCGAAATTGTTTGGCTTGGCTATAAACAAAAAAATTAAAAAACCACCAATGAAATGGTGGTTTTTATTTGGTGGATCATCGGGGGCTCGAACCCCGGACAATCCGATTAAGAGTCGGGCGCTCTACCAACTGAGCTAATGATCCATATAACTTGTTGCTATGTTTGATTTCAAAAACAACATAATCATTATAACATATTAACGCAAAAAATCAACCAAATTTTTAAAATTTATAAAAATTTATAATTTTGCGATAGTTTGAGTTTACAAAATGTTGTAAAAATATTATATTAATGCTATAATTTGGTTAGTTGAAGGTACAAATGAGTAGTATTGAAGAATCAAAAAAAGAAAAAAATTATATCTATTTAAAGGCGTTTGCAATAATTTTTTATGTTATTGCACTCATTTTGATTGTTTATGGAATTTTTT